>JAHOYZ010000027.1 GCA_019038695.1 Candidatus Zixiibacteriota bacterium | reverse complement strand
ACGTGCGGCTTCGTGCGTTCGAACTTCTCCTTCGCCATGACTAAGACTTACCTCCAAAACTATACAACAGCCCAGAACCAGGATTGAACTGGTGACCTCATCCTTACCAAGGATGTGCTCTACCGACTGAGCTATCTGGGCCAGACAAATTTATTTTCTCATACACACTTTTGGCCATAAAAAAAAGGCCACAAGCGCCCTCACGGGAACCTTGAATATATAGACACAAAGAAAAGCGTGTCAAGGCAATTTTCGTCTATTCAACAAAAAATATTGCCGCTCAAGCTCTTAGCGAACAGGCGCCGGTTTCTTCCTTTTCGGCACTATTCGGTACAATCTTGACCTAAAATGTTCAAAAATCGCACAGGTGCCTGAGCCACTTCTTTCCTTGTAACATGTCGTACGACATACACATAGATCTATGCTGAGAGTCCTAAACCCACTAGAACCGAAGATCTCTACATATCTTAATCGAGCCTGATACAAAAAAAAGCGGGAGACGAGGTTCGAACTCGCGACGAACAGCTTGGAAGGCTGTTACTCTACCAGCTGAGTTACTCCCGCTATCGGTGGTTATTGTATATCCAATGGTCCCAATGCGCAAGACATTTTTGCGTGCCGTCCCTCGACTCAGCTCACAGCCATTGCCTGATTGGATGAAGGACATATATAGCGGCGAAGCTACCTACCGTTTGGTGAGTGGTGGGACGCCCCAGTGGAGTTTGTTGCGCAGGACCTTAAAAAAAGAGTTCTCTGGGAGAACAATAAACTGAGCTGTGAACTCCGCCTTGGTAATCGTCACTCGGGCTGTGTCCATAAGCGGCGCCATCACCTGGCCGTCAAGCGTCAGTCCGGCCACACGTTCCTCGGACTTGACCGTCAACTCCAGAACATCGTCGGCGTCAAAAACCATCGGTCGGGTCGAAAGCGAATGTGATGAAATCGGGGAAGCAATTATTCCCTTCATCTTCGGATGCATAATCGGACCCCCTACAGCAAGCGAATAAGCGGTCGAACCGGTCGGGGTGGCGATCACCAGACCATCGGCGCGGTAAGTGACAATATCCTCACCGTTGACGCGAAAACGGATTTCAATCAGACGGCTGATAGCCCCCTTATCCACTACGATATCATTGAGGGCATAGGGCTTTGATAGTTCCTGTCCCCCCTCGATTGTTGCCTTGAGCAGCATCCGCTCTTCGACTTGGTAGTTTCCATCGACCACAGCATCCAGAGCGCTCGTAAGATGTTCGGGCATCAACTGGGTTAAAAACCCAAGAGACCCGAGGTTGATCCCCAGAAGAGGAGTTCTCGTAGCGCCCACGGCACGGGCCGAGGCCAGCAGTGTGCCGTCTCCTCCCATCGAAACCAAGATATCGACTTCAGCAGCGACCGCATCGCGGGAGAGGTATGTGTGAGTATCATCGCCTACTTGCCGGTGTTCATCGGAAATAACGACCTTGTGGTTACCCTTACGCGCCCATTCGAGAAAGGCCATAACGGCATCACCGGCACCGTAACGACTGACGTTGGCAATTAGTCCAAAACGCATATAGGGAAGATAACGCCACTGAGGTGATGATGGCAAGTGAAAGGATGAGGTCTACTTGCTGCGGACTTGGTGTTGTCCATAATCATCGAGAGCACACTGTTATTAGAAGCTCTGAACTGAACATCTGCGCGGGAGAGATAGCCGGCTCCTCCTCGGGAACATGGTCACCGAAGCGTTCCCGGAGCTTCTCTTTTACAGCGGCATGAGAGAGTTCGAAATCACCGATCCGCTGCAAACCACCTATCTCCAGATTGAGAACCCGTTTGTATATCTTCCATACCAACTCGGAACAGTAGATTCTCTCATCGGACCATTCAAAATACGGATCATAGTCCTTCCCGATATATCCCGCGCCGATCTGTTGCATTCTTGAGATGACGTCCCGAGTCAGCAACTTATCAGCATTCTTCAGGCGCTTAACCACATACCGCCCACCAAGACCTTTTTCAATCCAGGTGTCAATATCCGTCAACTGGACGGGCTGAACAGCCTCCAATACGAAAACGGTATCGCCAGCGCAGTGAATGATCCCCATGTGAGTCCAAGGAGAACTGGAAGCTAATTGGATCGCCCTGCTCTGCGATGACATCGATGTATGAAAAATCAGATCTCCGGTTTTCAGGAGATCATTCTGGCTTCGAGAACAACTCGTCCACGCTAGGATGCAACAGGCGGCTATTGAGATAACAGTCGGCCAGGGACAGCCATCACAACGTGTTCCCCATAGAAGCAGACGCAAACCCAATTGCCCAATCCTCTATTCTTTGCTCACTGCGTCTTTGACCTCATTGCGAGGCTTCCTGTCGTTGTTACTCTTGCGGAAACGAAGCTTTCGCAGGAATCGTCCGCTCTCCTTTTGACCGGAAAGTTCCATGATCGCGGCCGCCATTGAATCCACATCGAGACCGGTTTCCTTGAGCAACAACTCTCGAGTGCCATGCTGGATAAATCGATCAGGTATCCCAAACGCTTTAAACCGTCCGGCATAGCCATGTGACATCAGGTAGCTCGCGACAATATCGCCGAAGCCTCCGCTGAGTTGGTTCTCTTCTGCAGTCAGGATCACACGAGCCCAACCAGCGATCTTCCCCAGCATTTCTTCATCGAGCGGCTTCACAAAACGCGCGTTTACAACCGTCATGGTATGCCCCTTGCCAGCCAACACTTCAGCCACTTTCTGCATCTGTGTAACCATTGTTCCGACAGCCAGCACAACGATCTCCGAGCGCGGTGTCAGACGTTCCCATTTCCCCCACTCGATAGTGTCAATCTCTCGCCGCATCTCAGAGGGAATAGCCAGGCGCGGATAGCGAATTGCCACCGGTCCGTCTAGTTCACCATCGACGGTGTAGTGCAACATGGACCGCAGTTCGTTACCGTCTTTTGGTACGGCTATAGTGATATGGGGAATCGAAGAAAGAAACGACAAGTCAAACGTGCCGTGGTGGGTCGGTCCATCATCGCCGACCAAACCCGCCCGATCAAGACACATCACAACCGGAAGTTTCTGAAGCGCTATGTCGTGGATGATGTGATCATAGGCACGTTGCAGGAAGCTGGAATAAATGGTCAGATACGGTTTGATGCCATCGACCGCCATTCCTGCTGCAAACGTCCCGGCGTGTCCCTCGGCAATACCGACATCAAAGAACCTACCGGGATATTTCTCGGCGAAATCAACCAGGCCGGTGCCGGCAGTCATAGCGGCAGTAATCGCCACCACGCTGTCATCCTTAGCACCCAGCTCCACCATAGTATCACCAAAAACTTTCGTGTAGGCGGGAAGGCTACCTTTCTTGGATGTGGTCTCGCCGGTAGCCTTGTCAAACTTGCCCACGCCGTGGAACTTGGATGGGTTGCTCTCGGCGGGGCCATACCCTTTGCCCTTAACCGTAGCAACGTGAAGAAGAATAGGGCCTCGAAGTTTCGTTACCCGCTCCAACGTCTTGATGAGCAATTCAGTATTATGGCCTTCGATAGGACCAAAGTATCGAAAACCAAGCTTCTCAAAGAGCATGCCCGGGGCCAAGAGTGCTTTGACCGAGTCTTCAATGCGCGAAATAGTATTACGAATCTTATCACGCCGCTTAAATCTCCCTGTCAGGTCCCAGATTTCGTCGCGAAGACGATTGAGTTTCTCATCAGACATGATGGTCGTCAGATAGTGTGACATCCCTCCGACATTTCGGGAGATCGCCCATGTGTTGTCATTGAGAATGACCAGCAAATCTTTTTTTGATGAACCGGCATTGTTGAGGCCTTCGTAGGCCAGCCCTCCGCTTAGCGCACCATCACCGATTACAGCTACTACCCGATTGCTTTTCCCCGCATTATCACGGGCGGCAGCCATACCAAGGGCTGCCGAAATCGAGGTTGATGCGTGACCGGCACCGAAATGGTCATACTCGGATTCGCTTCGCTTGGCAAAACCGGACAGCCCCCCATGCTGACGCAAGGTGTGTATGCGGTCACGACGGCCAGTGATAATCTTGTGCGTATAGGTTTGATTGCTAACATCCCAGACCACGCGGTCGGTCGGCAAGTCGAGCACATAATGCAAAGCCAGGGTCAATTCAACCGCCCCCAGATTACTGGCCAGATGCCCACCGGTCTGGGAGACAGCAGCAATTATGTCGTGTCTAATCTCGGAAGCCAGTTCGACCAGCTCATCTGAGGACAGATCTTTTATGTCCTTTGGAGATTGTATTTTCGGCAAGTACTTCATTTGTTTCGACCGCTTCAACTGTCTCGGTTGGCGATGTAATATGCAATGTCTTTCAGGACACTATCTCGACGAACGTCAAGTACGCTCACTCCCTCTTCAATGAGAGCGGCAGCATCACGACGGGCAACATCAAGACCAACGGCTCCCGGATAGGTAGCCTTTTTCTTTCTACTATCAGAACCGATATTCTTTCCCAGAAGTTCAGAGTCACCCTCCACATCGAGAATATCATCGATGATTTGAAAAGCCAATCCGATCTTCTCGCCATATTTCGTCAGAGCATTCAGTTGATCGTCGCTGCTCCCGGCCAGAATAGCACCCAGTCGCAGGGAACAACGAATCAGTGCACCTGTCTTGCGGCGATGTATGCCAATCACTTCCTCACGATCTACGTCATGACCTTCAGCGTTGACATCGGCCATCTGGCCGCCAATCATTCCCTCGGTGCCCAGAGCCTGAGCCAGTTCCAACCCGGCCTGAGCCAGACCTGTTCGCGCCATCAGCAGAAAAGCAACATCATGGAGAGCATCACCAGCCAGAACAGCCGTAGCCTCATTAAATTTCTTGTGGCAAGTTGGCATTCCCCGGCGCAGGTCATCATCATCCATACAGGGCAGGTCATCGTGGATAAGCGAATAGGTGTGAACCATCTCCAGTCCGGCCATGCCGAAATGGATGGGCTGATCTTCGCCACCGGCGTCGCCGCCACAATACTCAAACGCCGCCAGTGCCAAAATCGGCCGCAAACGCTTTCCCGGCGCTAGCACAGAGTAACGCATAGCAGCATGGAGCGATTTCGGCTCGGCATCAATCGGAGGTAGATAGCGATCCAGTAACTGATCTACAAACTGCCCCTTCTCCTTGAGATAAGTACGCACACCGGTGGCATCAACAGAACTCATCAGGTGTCCTCTCCCTGATCGAAGTCCATTTCTTCAAGAGAATCAATGCCCTGAACGACCTTTCTCACTGTCTTCTCGGCTTCGGTGAGTTTCTCGTTGCACAACCCGGCCATCTTGATACCTTCGGAATACAACTCAATCGATTTCTCCAGCGAAACATCTCCACTTTCAAGCAGACCGGTGATTTCTTCCAGTCGATCAATTGCTGTTTCAAAATCTTTTGGCTTTTTCCGGGCTGACATTTTACTTCTTTTCCACCTGTTCTACCACCGATACAGCGGCACCATCCAAAAAAGTTGTCTCCAGCCGACTTCCGGGCTGCAATTGATCCACCGAGACTACCGAGGTCTTCTGCGGCAACAAACGACTAAAAGAGTATCCGCGAGATAAAACCCGCATAGGTGACAAAGCCTCTAATCGCGACACCGTCAAAGATAGTTGGTTTCGGCGTTTTTCAAAACTGTTTTTTCCGGCCTGGACAAGCTGATGCTGTATTTGATCCAGGAACTGCCGGTGCTGGTGGAGTATATCCATCGGTCGTGCCAAAACCGGCCGCTGAAGTAAAGCCGTTAATCGGCCACGAGATTCGGTCAGCCGAGATTGAACAAGCGAAGCTTGTCGCTGTTGCATGGACGACAATGTCTGTTGCAATTCCCGCCGCGACCACACCACCAATTCGGCGGCAGCCGACGGGGTTGGAGCTCGCAGATCCGCAACGCGGTCGGACAAGGAAAAATCAACTTCGTGTCCAACAGCCGATACGACCGGAATCAGGGAGGATGCAACGGCACGTACTGTCACCTCGGTATTGAATGGCCACAAATCCTCAAGCGATCCTCCGCCCCGGCCAATGATTATGACATCAATGTCCTCACGGTTGTTGAAATACTCAATCCCGGACGCAATCGTTGCCTCCGCTCCGTCTCCCTGCACCTTAGCCGGAAACACTATGAGTTGAACGGCGGGGTTACGACGATGGGCAATTTGAATGATATCGCGAACAGCGGCTCCGGTGGACGAAGTCACGATGCCAACCTTACTCACAAAACGTGGGATAGGTTGCTTGCGATCTTCATCGAACAGTCCTTCAGCTTCGAGCTTGGCACTTAGTTGCCGTAGAGCCAATTCCAGTTCACCAACCCCCACCGGCACCAGCTTGCGACAATTTAGTTGATACAGCCCACCTTTGGGATATACGGATATGTCACCGTACGCCAGAACCTTTTGTCCGTCCTCCGGTTCGAAACGGAGACCGCTTCCGGCCGAACGCCAGATAGTAACCTTCAGAACCGCTTTGTCGTCTTTCAGACTGAGATAACGGTGACCGGACGAATGGTGATGGTAGTTGGAAATCTCGCCTTCTACCCAAAGGTTAACAAAACCCTCCTCCAACATGCCCTTGATCATACGAGTGATAGCGGACACAGTATAGGCTCGAAGCTGCTCAGGCATAACGGAGTATACCAGCAGTTCAATCAGGGAGCAACAACTTATGCCAGCACTTCAAGGATAGCGCCGGCCAACTTGGGAGATATTCCCTTCATGGATGCAAGTTTCTCAACCGACAACTTCCTGATCTGTTTTACGGAACCGAACTCTCTTAGGAGCAAGGCTCGTTTGGCCGGTCCGATTCCTTTCACCTCATCCAACTGCGACTTGATCGTTCGCTTGGAACGAACCTTGCGATTGTAGGTAACAGCAAAGCGGTGAGCCTCATCCCGAATCCGCTTGAGAAGCATCAGAGACGGGGACGTTTTCCTGATGGAAATAGCTTCAGCCACACCCGGAACAAATATTTCCTCCAGGCGCTTAGCCAAACCAATGACCGGCAGTTCGGTCAGATTCAAAACTACCAGTTCGGCCATAACCGAGGAGAGCTGTCCTTTGCCGCCGTCAAGAACAACCAGATCAGGTAGCGCTAGGTCTTCATCCAACCGTCTCCGAAAATAGCGACCGACAACTTCCCGCATCATCTGGTAATCGTCCTGTCCCTGAACGGTCTTGATCTTGAAATGGCGGTATTCTTTTTTCCGTGGCTGGCCATTGGCGAAAAAGACACACGAGCCGACTGCGTCCGTCTCGCCTGTGTTGGAAATGTCAAAACAGACCATCTTTCGCGGCGACCGAACAAGCCTGAGATCATCCTTCAGACTGGTGACCATCTTGCTGGTGCGTTCCGACTGTTTGCGTTTCTGAATCAGCAATTCATCCAATAGCAGTCGAGCGTTTCGACGGGCCAATTCAACTAAGCGCACTTTGACACCAATCTGAGGCATCACAAGTTTGACGCGTCTCCCCTTCTGCGTTTTCAACCACTTGGCGAACAGTTTCATATCAGGGAATTGGTGCGGAACGAACAACTCCCGGGGAAGATTGGGTTGCTGTCCATAGTACTGCATCAGAAATGTCCTGAGAACATCCTCATCGGTGTGGTCGTTTTCAGCTTTCAGCTGGAAATCCTGTCGCCCGATCAAAACCCCTTCTCGAATCTGGAGAACAACTGCCACCGCATGAATTTCCTCACGCGCCAGCGCAATGATATCCCGGTCTATCAGCTGGCCGATATCAACCTTCTGCCTGCCGCCCATTGCCTGCAATGCATCGATCTGATCCCGCAACTTTGCAGCTTCTTCATAGTCCAGTGCTTCCGAGGCAACTTGCATCCTCTTGGTGAGTAGCTCAGCCAGAGATTTGGATTTCCCCGCCAGCACCATCAGCGCTGCACTGATCCCTTCGCCGTATTCTTCTTCTGTCTGGTGTTCTTCGCATGGTCCTCCGCAATGCTTGATATGATAGTCAAGACAGACCGGAACCTTCTTTCCCTTCGGTGGCGGAAGAACAAAATTGCAGGATCGAATCTTAAACAGGCGGATAAGGAACGACACCGTACGCCGCATGTGACGCGAACTCGTATAGGGACCAAAATAGGTCGCGCCATCGTTTTCGATCCGACGCACGATCAGCATGCGCGGAAACGATTCTCGGGTCGTTACTTTTATATATGGGAAGTGCTTGTCATCCTTGAGATCTACGTTGTAGCGCGGTTTGTGCTGGCGAACAAGATTGGCTTCAAGAATCAGTGCCTCGATCTCGTTGTCGGTCAGAAGCAATTCCAGATCGACGATCTTAGTCACCAGACGAGCCGTGCGGGGCGCATGGTCGGCCGATGAATGGAAATATGTACGAACCCGATTGCGAAGGTTCTTCGCCTTGCCAATATAGATGATCCGTCCCCGAGCATTCTTGAAAAGATAGACCCCGGGTGAAGTTGGAAGATTCTTCAGCTTGAGTTTAAGGTCCAACGTCAGATCAACCATGACAAACCTGCTCCAGAGGTTTCGGCTCCCGCTTCCCGATCACTTGCCCGGACGTCGGCCACCCGCATAACGCTGACTCCAATACTTGGCGTGGAGACTGCTGATGATAACACCCTTCGATAAGGAGGCGTGAATAAACTGGTCGTGCCCGACATAGATGCCGACATGGGAAATGCGATTGGATTCAGTGCGGAAAAAAACCAGGTCGCCGTAGCGAAGCAGTCTGCGATGAACTTCAGTTCCAAACGTCATCTGCTCCTTGACCGTCCGTGGAAGATAGGTCCTGTTGTACTTGCGGTACACTTCCTGGGTGAACAGCGAACAGTCGATCCCACGCTCGTATTCTGACTTACCCGCATACGGCTTGCCCAGATACCTCTCAAAAACAAGACCAAGTTTGACATATTCACTGGTGGGCCAGCTGACACCCTGGGGAACGACCAAAGACGGAAGCTCTGCCCCGCCCGTGCGGTAACGCGGATAGGGAGCACAACCTACAACGACACAGAGAAAAACAACAATTACAACTAATACTAGTAACTTCATTAAAACAACCTGGTATAGGCCAATTCATATCTTTAATGATAATATAACCGGGTCCCAAGAACGAGGACAACTACAAAATCAAGACAGTCCCAATAGAACCTTCATGGCGCAACCAGTTTGAGATAAGAATACATAAACGGCGCCGCGAAAAGTAGTGAATCAAAACGGTCCAGCACTCCACCATGACCGGGAATGATGGCCGACGAGTCCTTGATGCCGATAGACCGTTTCCACATCGACTCGACCAGATCACCCAGTTGGCCACAGATAGAACATCCGGCGGCCAGACCAAGAGTGTGCCACAGTCCGAAATAGTCGAACTTCCAGAAGTACATGAGAACGCCAATCGCCAACGCTCCAACTATCCCTCCGATGAATCCTTCGACCGTCTTGTTTGGCGAAACAGTTGGAGCCAGTTTGTGTTTACCCAGCCAGGAACCGATCCCCATAGCAGCTGTGTCGCCTACCCACAAGAGACCAAACAGAAACAGCAACGAATCCCCACCGTGATATTGATCCACACCGTTGCCCACCAGAAATACGACAGGATAGGCAACGCCGATATATGTTACGCCCCAGAACAGGCGTGAGTGTCGATTGAATAGTTCGGCCGGACTGCTCTTGCCTATCGCAAAAAGCATCGCTGACAAGAGGAAGAAACTTATCAGCAAGGCCAGAGAGCAGTCAACTACATCCCCTCCGATGAGATCACACAGGCTGGATATGACCGGCGGATGCATCCCGGACAAGACCATGAAGAAGACAGCAATAAATATCAGAACAAGCCAGAAGAACGGTTGGGACAGACGATACTTCTCCCCCAATAAAAATTCCCCACAACCAATAAGGGCAAAAAGCAGCAACATGCCAAACAGCCACTCTCCTCCCTGATAGGTAACCCAGAGAATAGCCGGTATCGCAACTGCAGCTACTGCGAGTCTGGCAATCAGATTATTGCTCATGGAAGAGTCTTTCGGCCAATCTTTCCAAACCTGCGTTCTCGCTGCTGGAAATCCCGAACAGCCAGAAAAAGCTCCTGGCGATCAAAGTCCGGCCACAGGGTATCGATCACATACATCTCCGTGTAGCTCGTTTGCCACAGAAGGAAATTCGAGAGGCGCATCTCTCCCGACGTGCGAATGAGCATATCCGGATCGGGAAAGGCGGCAGTATAGAGAAAGTTGGAAAAGAGTTCTTCATCAATGTCGGGCAGGTCTACTATGCCCGCCCGCACTGAGTTGGCGATAGCCTTGACAGCATCAAGTATCTCCGTTCGGCCACCATAGTTGAGAGCAAGTATGAGAACCAGTCCTTTATTGTTGCGCGTCTTACGAACCGCCTCAGCCAGCACTTTTCGTCGGTTGGTTGACAGACCGCTGATCCGCCCCACCGTCACCAGCTTGACATCCTTCTTGATCAACTCGTTGAGTTCCTTGCGCGTCGTACGCGACAGAAGCGACATCAGGGCTGCAACTTCCGAACGAGGACGTTTCCAATTCTCTGATGAGAAGGTATACAATGTGAGATACTTGACCCCCAACTCGGCAGCGGCACTGACGGCTTCCCGGACCGCTTTCACACCTGCTTCATGGCCAAAAGTACGCGGTTTGTTACGCTTGGCCGCCCACCGGCCGTTGCCGTCCATAATGATAGCTATGTGAGCCGGAATCCGATCCGTCTGGGATAGAATCTCTTCTTTCAGTTTGTCAGCTTTTGATTTCATACCCCTCGAAATTAGTCGTTAAGTGAATCAATCGCAAGTGCTTTCAACAGATAGTGGTCACGGCGTCACAACCAGACTGTCCACTATCGTTTCGCGTCGGTAATGCTCGGTCGAGAAAACACCCGCCCGGGCAAAAGTGACTCGCATCGTATCGGGGAAAACAACACCTTCGTGATTGATGAAACTCATCTCCTTCGAATAGCGCTCGTATTTGTCGGGTCCGGGAAAGTACAGGTACAGCCTGAGAAGATAATAATGGGTACGATCAATGACCGCCATTCCCACCGGAGACAACCCGCTGGTCGTATAGCTATCGACTCCAATAGCTATGGCATCGCCACCCGCATCGTTGGGATAGAAATAGAAATCATAGTCCCGGTCAAAAAGGTTGGGGTATGAGAAGTCGATTTCAAGCAGTTCATCGGTGGTGGAGATGATGACTTGCTGCGAATCCAACTGACCAAATGAAAAATAATATTGCACAATTGAGGAATCAGTTAGAATCTCCCTGCCGCCACGCTTGAGTTCTGTGAGATATGATCGGGCCACAAAAGAAATGGCAGCGCCGTTGTCTGACGGGTTTAGCGTTGGATAGACTGCTTTGGCCCGACTACAATAGAAATCAAGGACCGGATCAGCCTGCTCCTCCTGACCAAAAAGAACGGCCGTACTACAGAAAACCAGAAAGATGAGAATGGGAACCTGCCAATGACGTTTCTTGTTGCACATGGTAAACATATTATAGCAACTTGGAATCAGGAAAACAAGAACCTCGATATCCAGTAACGGCTGGTAGCCCATTATTAATGATGGGATTCACAGTTTGGAGCAAGGGCCGTTCCCACCGTAAGAATGGTGGGGTACCCATGCGTTCTTCATTATCTGGAAGAAGCGGAGACCATATTATGAAGGTGAATGGCATTCTCAAGAACAAGCGTGACGTCATTTCAATCACTCCTGACGTTACAATCAAAGAAACAATGAAGATGTTGATTGAAAACAAAATCAGTTGTCTGCCTGTTATGGACAAAGATGATAAGTTGGTCGGTATCATCAGCGACAAAGACATCTTCGGAGCCAGCTATCGGGATGAGAAGGGATTCGCCGCCGCAACTGTGGCCGAACTAATGTCTACGGACTTGATTGTTGGAGTCCCCGATGACGATCTCAACTACATCTCAGGGGTTATGACCAATAACCGCATTCGCCACATTCCCATCATGGATGACGGCAAGCTGGCCGGGTTGATTTCGGTGGGCGATATTATCAAGGCGAACATGAGTTCCATGGAAATAGAAAACCGCACTTTAAGGCAGTATATAGACGGTTCCTACCCCGGATAGGTTTGGCGTCAAGAAAAAGCAAAGCCCACGCCATTTGGCGTGGGCTTCTTCCA
Source organism: Candidatus Zixiibacteriota bacterium (assembly GCA_019038695.1). Taxonomy (NCBI): domain Bacteria; kingdom Pseudomonadati; phylum Candidatus Zixiibacteriota; species Candidatus Zixiibacteriota bacterium. Next base: position 28,953 of record JAHOYZ010000027.1, on the reverse strand, counting down.
TATAACCAGAATATTCAGTAGTGGAATCTCAGACTTCCATTACCTCTTTTTCTTTGGCAGTCAGAAGCGTATCGATTTCTTTGATGTGCTCGTCGGTGAACTTCTGAATCTCGCTGAGGGCAATATGCTGCTGATCTTCGGAGATGTCCTTGTCAGTCTCAAGCTTCTTGGCAGCATCGTTGCCATCACGGCGAATATTCCTTAGCGCAACTCGACCATCCTCGGCTACGTTCTTGCACTGCTTCACCAGATTCAGACGTCGCTCCTCATTGAGAGGCGGGATAGGCACACGCACAACCTGACCATCCGGCTGGGGATTAAGTCCCAGGTCGGCCCCCTGGATAGCTTTCACGACATCACCAACCGTCGATTTGTCAAATACTTGCAGGATCAGCAGACGCGGTTCCGGAGCACCAATAGTGGCCACCTGATTCAGGGGCATCTGTGTTCCATACGCTGTCACGACAATGGTATCCAAAAGCTGTGGAGTGGCTTTTCCAGTGCGGATAGTACCGAACTCCCTCTTGACCGATTCCAGCGTCTTGTCCATTCGGTCATTGGTTTCTTTGTAAAGCTTGTCCAACATCACCAACCTCCCGTATTACTCCAAATGGGTTATTTCATATGGTCGTGCAAACCAACGTGCCGACATCCTCTCCCAACACCACCCGAGACAGCGTTCCCGACTGACTGAGGGAAACAACCCGTAGTGGGATATTGTTGTCCTTCAGTAATGAAACCGCAGTCGAGTCGATCACTCGAAGCTCCCTGGTGAGAACCTCCATGTAGGTCAGCTTGGGATAGAACTCGGCATCATCGTTAGTCTTGGGATCTGACGAATAAACACCATCCACATTGGTCGCCTTGATGAGCATCTCGGCTCCCAGTTCCATAGTTCGAAGTGCCGCGGCCGTGTCGGTGCTGAAATACGGGTTGCCGGTACCGGCCGCCAGAACCACCAGGCGCCCTTTCTCCATATGCCGAACAGCTCTTCGCCGGATATACGGTTCGGCGAAACTCTCCAGCTTGACCGCCGACATAACTCGCGTATCAACACTCATCTGTTCCAGCGTGTCCATGACGGCCAGCGAATTGATAACCGTGGCCAGCATACCCATATTGTCAGCCGTAACCCGATCCATACCCCGACCGGACGCGTCCAGACCACGGAAGATATTCCCGCCGCCAACGACTACGGCCAACTCTACGCCAAGCTCGATGACGGCTTTGATTTCATTGCAGATTGATTTGACGGTGGGCGTGTGGATACCGAATTCATTCGGCCCCATCAACGCCTCACCGGATATTTTGATAAGAACGCGTTTGAAGGACGGACTATTGTCCTCAGAATCCATATTAATCACCAAGACAGTATCGGGTGAACCGGGCGATACGGATATTCTCTCCGAGTGAAGCAATCATCTCCTTAACAAAATCCTCAATGGTCTTGTCGCTGTCTTTCACAAACGGCTGTTCCATGAGAACGACTTCACCGTAGTATTTATCGATGCGGCCATCGACGATCTTGTCGACAATTTTCTCTGGCTTGCCATCGTTGAGGGCCTGCTGGCGATAGACATCGCGTTCCTTCTCGATGGATTCCTGATCCAGTTCTTCACGGGTCACACATAGAGGTGCGGAAGCGGCGATGTGCATTGCCACGTCGCGGGTAAAGGCACGAAAATTATCGGTCCGAGCGACAAAGTCGGTCTCACAATTTATCTCAACCATTACCGCCAGTTTGTCACCAGTGTGTACATAAGTAGTGATCAGTCCCTCGGCAGTCGCACGGCCCTGTCTTTTGCCAGCCTTGGAAATTCCCTGCTCACGCAAGTAAGTGATGGCCTTTTCGAAATCACCTTCAACTTCGACCAAAGCCTTCTTGCAATCCATCATTCCGGCCCCGGTCTTCATTCGAAGATCCTTGACCTGCTTCGCATCTATAGCCATTGAACCGTACCTCTTTTCTTAGTTGTCACGCTTGGGATCAGATACAGGACGGGGACCGGCTCCCGCCGCATTTGTATTTGGAGCGGCCGGTTTCGGCTTCGATTCGGAAGTCTCGGCCGATGCCACCGGCATTAGATTCCGCGCATCCACAGCAGCATCCACCAGGGATCGGATCAGTATCCGAATTGACTTGATGGCATCATCGTTGGCGGCAATAGGGAAATCGATAGGGTCAGGGTCCGCATTGGTATCAACGATACCAATAATGGGAATCCCCAGTCGCCGTGCTTCGGCTACCGCAATCTGTTCCTTGCGAGCATCAACCACAACTACCAGTCCTGGCAGTTGATTCATATCCTTGATACCACCGAGAACCTTCTGCAGCTTGGCAGCAGAGTTCTCAAAACGAGCACGTTCCTTCTTGGTGAACTTCTCAAGGGTACCATCAACGCGCATCCGCTCGATATCTTTGAGCTTCTTGATCGAGTTCTTAATAGTATTGAAATTGGTGAGCATTCCGCCCAACCAACGCTCAGTGACATAGAAACCGCCACAACGAACAGCTTCTTCCTTGATGACCACCTTGGCCTGTTTCTTGGTGCCAATGAACAGGATCGCCCGTCCACGATCAACCGCCTCTTTCATCTTGGCCTGTGCCTGTACGAGGGCATTGACCGTCTTCTGCAAGTCAATGATGTAGATACCGTTGCGTGCGGCAAAGATGAACGGTTTCATCTTGGGGTTCCATCGTCGCGTCTGATGGCCGAAATGAACCCCGGCTTCGAGCAGTACTTTTACTTGGGGAGTAGCCATTGGCTTCCTCTGCATAAATGGTTGTTACTTCATTCCGGCGTCATCCCGAAGTGGACCCTTTTCATTTGGCAGGGACCACCACTCCGGTCAACCGGAACTGCTTATTTCCCTGCCCTGGGGCAGGGATGATTGCACTCGAATTAACGCTTCGAGTACTGGAACCTTTTGCGAGCCTTGGGCTGGCCATACTTCTTGCGCTCGACTTCACGAGCGTCACGAGTGAGAAACCCGCCTTTGCGCAAAGTCGCGCGCAACTCCGGATTCATCTTCAATATAGCCCGAGCCACCGCTAGCCGAACCGCACCGGCCTGACCGGAAAGTCCGCCACCGCTTGCCTTGCAAGTGATGGATACCTGGTCGAGTAGTTCGGTTGCAATCAATGGTTCCTTGGCATGGGCCGCCAACGGGTCGCGGGTAAGGTATGTTTTCACATCCTTGCCATTGACAGTGAAGCTACCGTCACCGCGAACTAACGTAGCCCGGGCAACTGATGCTTTCCGCCGCCCCGTGGCAGCATAGACCTCATTTTCCATACTGTATCTTTGCTATCTTCTATAGAGTAAGTGTTTCCGGTTTCTGAGCCTTGTGCGGATGTCCTGCATCGGCGTATACATGAAGCTTCTTCAGCATCTTTCGCCCCAATCTATTTTTAGGGAGCATACGCCTAACCGCCAGACGAAAAACGTCCTCCGGTTTCTTCTGCATCATCTGCGCAAAAGTCGTTGTTCTCAACCCGCCAGGATATCCGGAATACCGGTAGTATCTCATCTGGTCAGGTTTGTTTTTGCCTTTCACCCTGACATTCCGAGCGTTAACTATCACAACGTGATCGCCGGTGTCAAGATGAGGCGTGAAGATGGGTTTGTTTTTCCCTCGGAGAATGTCCGCAACTTTGATAGCAGCGTGTCCGAGGATAACATCATTGAGATCGGCAATCCACCATTTGCGGTTGTCCGCATCAACCTTGGGCATAAAAGTCTTCATTTACCAGCCTTAACCATTAGTGGTCAAACATAAAACAGCTACCAAGTATACAACCTTTTTTCTCTGTGTCAATACTCGTACGATAAAAAAATGCACTTTCCTGTATCACCATTCCGCCCTCAATTATTATCGGGTATTCTCCTCAAGACATTTAGACACCACAACTTAGCTATAAGTGCATGACGTGACAAGCTAACAATTAAGTTCGGTAGCCACAATTTAGTTACACCCCGATCTCCCAAGAACTTGATAATCCACCTCTATCTACCGATATGGCTAATACGGATAAGAGCAACCAATTGAGAGGACATTTGGGCAAGAAATGGAAATATACCTGAATCTCTTTGAAGACGTAATCAGAGAACAAGCAAAATACATTGGGTCTGAAGATGCCTTTGCACGAGCCAAAGAGGCCGGCTTGGGTGTTTCGAAAGACGGACACATCGTCAGTTGTACCGGCAACCCACAGTTGGTATTATTGCGGCTTATCAGGTGTTACTGTGAGGGAGGCAATATACTATCGTTGGCAACTTGCGTTCCCCTGTTAGATGAATTGCTGAAGAATCAGCCACAGGATGAAGTTGTGGAGTCACCTGCTACTTGATCTGTTGTTTTGTTGTTCTGTTTTCCCACCGATTTTTGAAGCTTCAGTTTGCACTTCCGGTCGAACGTCCTGCCGGTCGAACACTTTCCACATGAAGCCATGACCAAACGCTTCTGGCGTGGGTACTCCTTATCACATAACGGACAAACGTAAATGAACTTCGGTTGCCTTCGAAGGGATGGGTGCGCTTTTGCCTTGATTGAGGCTCCAATCCTCGCGGCGACTTTCTTGAATCTGGCGTCGTGGCGGAAATGGACTATGTGTATCATCTCATGTTTGAGCGTATCATCTATCTCGTCGGGAAAAATCTCATGGTACTTCCGACCGATACGGATCAATCGAACCTGTCGGGAATACGAACCCGCGGCGCACATCCGATTGGAGTACTCAATCTTGACTGACGGAAGCTTCCCCCCGAAGAATGTCCAGTTGAATATATCAAAACGGCGATAAAGATCGGTCACTTCCGGCAGGCCATTATAACTGGTCGTCAACCCCACCGCCGGACGATCAACTGGCTGCTTCTGCGTTGCCAACCTGATCTTGGTATGCAATGTAACTGGCGCCGGGGGGATAAGACTCTCCTCTTCGAAAAGACTATAATTGAGAGCCTTCAGTGCTTTGGTTGCCTGTTTGGTGCGCGCCATGTTCTCTCCTTCTACCGCTTTCTATAGGTATCGGTTGAGGAGAAAGCAATCTTAAAGAGCATAATCCTCAGGCTCGACCGCCCGGTGTAAGGCCTTTGTCAGTGACATACTGGGTAACCAATTCAAAGGGAGTTATGTCAAAAGCCGGCGAATATACGCGGACTCCATCAGGAGCAGTCCGTGATCCAAAGCCCTCGGTTACTTCGGAGGCGGTTCGTTCTTCGATGGGGATGTCAGCACCGGAGGGTAGGTTGTTATCGAATGTCGAATAGGGAGCGGCGATGTAGAACGGCACATCGTGCTCTTTGGCCAGAACAGCCACAGCGTAGGTACCGATCTTGTTGGCGAAATCACCATTGGCCGCTACCCGGTCGGCCCCGACTACCACATGATCAATATGTCCCTGGCGCATAAGAACGGCCGCCACACTGTCACAGATCAGAGTGACATCAATTCCTTCCTGCATAAGTTCCCAGGAAGTCAACCTTGCCCCCTGAAGCAATGGTCGGGTTTCGTCGGCGTAGACACAGATATTCTTACCCTGGTTCTTACAGGTGTAGATCACTCCGAGCGCAGTACCGATCCCCCCCGTTGCTAACGCCCCGGCATTGCAGTGGGTCAGGATGGAGTCGCCGTCCTTTATCAATTGAGCGCCGTTTTGCCCGATACGATCGCAGAGGTGACGGTCTTCCTCATGGATTGCTTCGGCCTCGTTCCACAGTAAACTCAGGGCTAATGCCAGTGAGTCGGGCTGTTCCTTTGTGAAACGATCCTGGACCCGATCAATCGCCCAGGCAAGATTCACAGCCGTTGGACGGGCCGCTTTTATCTCGGCAGCAACGCTGCTTATGTGTGATTGACTGTAATCCTTGGTATGCTGAACCCCGAGTGCCAGTCCATAGGCCGCAGCAATGCCAATAGCCGGTGCACCCCGGACATCAAGGCACTTGATAGCCCTAATAATATCCGGGTAGTCATTGATTTCCAGCCAGGTCAATTCGCCCGGCAAACGCGTCTGAGCCACCAACCGCACATGGTTCCCAATCCTTTCAATAGCTTTGACATTCACCGTTGTCGTTATTCCCCTATCATCTGGAGCACAAGGCTCCGCTGTCGGTCCTTGTTGTCGAAATGCAGGAAAACTACCTGTTGCCAGGTACCGAGAGTTAGTTTGCCACCCACGAATGGCACTGTGAGACTCGGTCCGATCAGAGCCGATCTCATGTGCGAGAAACCGTTCCCGTCGTGCCAGGTTTCATCGTGATGGTAAGTATGGTCGGAGGGCAACAATTTCTCAAAGAACTCCGGAAGGTCTTTCAACAATCCCGGCTCATATTCTATGGTCGTAATACCACCTGTCGATCCGGGACAAAAGGCTGTGATAGTTCCACTGGTTATTCCCGACTGTCTAATGGCTTCATGAAGATCGGCGGTGATGTCAACAATATCGCAATAGCCCTTCACCTCCAATTGAATCTCTCTCGTTTCTACCATCTGTCCCTCTTGCTCTGATTCTCCTGATAGATTCCCACAGTCACTGATACAAGAATCGCTTTACTTTCCTGGTTGATGTCTTCTCCAACTCCTCGTATTGAATTTCATAGCCAACGATCCGCTTGTAGGTTGCAACGTGGCTGTTGACCTCAGCGACAGCGTCCTTGATAGCCTGGTTGATCTTGTCTTCATCGAGCTTTGTTGATGATGATTCACAATCCCAGCATTGCTGGTCCGGAACAATTATGGCACGAACCTCTTCCCCTTGTCTCCCCTGTTTCTTGCGACCAAAGACAACCGCCTCAAGAACGATCGCATGTTCTACAAGCTTCTCCTCCAATTCTTCCGGATAAATGTTCTTACCGGAAGCCGAGACAATCAGGCTCTTGCGGCGACCTGTGATCCACAAGTGGCCGTCCTTCATCCGTCCCAGATCACCCGTGTACAGCCAACCATCACGCACCAGTTCGGCAGTCGCCTCTGGATTATCGCGATAACCGGGCGAGATATTATCGCCGCGTGCGATTATTTCTCCAATTCCGGCCTCATCGGGAGAGTCAATGCGAACCTCAACATTGTTAAGTGGCGGTCCCACCGAACCGAACTTGATATTCTCAGGTCGATGAACCGTAATCACTGGTGAAGCTTCGGTCATGCCGTAGCCCTGGATAAAATCAAAACCAATCAGATTGAAAAACCGGGCAATCGAGGATGGAATAGCAGCACCACCCGACACGAATATCCGGATAGAATCCATTCCGGCCCTGCCCCTTAGCGAGCGGAAGAGCAACCTGCTCACCTTGAAACCCAACTTCCACAAAATTCCTGAGAGAACATATAGAACTCGAAACAGCATTCGCCTGAACCATGGCGCAGCTGCAATCTTGCGCCGAAAAGAGTAATACATCTTCTCATATAATAGTGGCATACCGCACATTACCGTGGCCCGATTTCGAGAAAGGTCCTCAATAATCTCTTTTGATTTGAGCGAACGGGCATAAACAATCGTAGCCCCGCTCATCAACGGAGTGAGAAAACCACAAGTCGCCTCAAAGGTGTGATAGAGAGGGAGAATAGAAAGGAACACGTCGTGTTCGTCAAATTGTATCGAGCTCCTGACACCCTCCAGATTGGCTAACAGGTTGGCATGCGTGAGTTCCACTGTTTTCGGGGTGCCCGTTGTGCCGGACGTATAGATGATAACCGCAGTTTCATTGTGAAACGGTAACGTCGGCTCCGGATCAGATTTAAGGAGATGTCTCCAACTGTCGGGCGAGTCGTCATCGAGTGAAATCAGGTGGAGGTCATCTGCCATCTCAGACAGAATCGGAGCGAGAGCAGCCGAGACCACCACCGTCCGTAGCCTGGCATGGGTAACTATTGAGCGAATCTCCTCCGGCTTCAGTCGGGTATCTATGGGCAACACTGTTCGACCGGCCGCCAGTATCGACAGGTAACTAATGCACCATTCGGGGCAGTTCTCCGAGAGCAATCCTATTTCCGGAGTATCCATCGACCCGTCGGCGCGGAGACTCCGGGAAAAACAACTCACGAACTCAGCCACCTGACCATAGGTATAGCTGCGTCCCTGTCCTCCTTCAGCCCTGAAAAGGGTCCGGCCGGCGTAATCTCCTGCTATCCTGAGGAACTCGTCGTGGATCGTTCGCCGATTTTTCTGATTTGGTGTCGGCATCAATTCAATGTAGGTCGAGCGAGCCAGAGGACAAAGAGAAAAATGATGCGAAGCTATGCGCTCTCGACCCCGGACTCACGCAAAAAAAGGCCGCCGGGTTTGAAACCGGCGGCCTGTAAAGTCAAATCAGAAAGCTATTATTGTCCGACGGTGATGGCTTGCGACCAAACGATCCCACCGCGAGGATCAGTATCGGTTATTACAATCTGGAACGTTCCGGTGTCAGCCGGCGTCCAAGAGAAGCCGAAAGCCTCACCGTACAGGTTAGTTTCTTTAGTACCCGGACCAGCCACACCTGTGCCTGGATAGGTTGCTACCAGTGTGTGATCTCCCAGTGGATTGGTCCATCGGTCCTTGACCGTGACATTAAGGTAAGCCGTTTCACCAACGTTGACAGAGAAGTTTCCACCAATCGACGAGTTGCCCGAATAAGCTTCTCCAGTCTTTAGCACTACCATATCATTCCAACCAGCGGCACCCTTCCAAAATTGCACTACATCTATGGCTCCGACGCCATCATCGTTGCCACCAGGGGTAGACCAGTCGGCCAAAAGGATCTGTGATTGCAATTGGATTCGACACGAAGAGGTGCTGCCACCGCAGGCGTAGTAGAGAGCACCCCCCGCTGCCAACAGGAAGTTGGCATCACCCTTGAACAGAGTTCCGTCGACGACTGGATTGTTGTTGATGTCCCAGCCATATACAACCACATTCGCCTCAGACAAACCATCCGCCAACATTGAATCGGGAAAGCCTGTCACAGTAAACGAGGTAAGCGATCCGGTGTTGTAGAACGTTGCCGAGCTACTGACCGTTCCGCCAGCCGTCTCGGCAGTAATCACGACTATACCGTCAGGAACAGGAAAAGCATCGGGATCATATCCGGAGAACCACCATGTGGTGGCGATACCCTGTAAATTCTCGGTGCGTTTCTCGTGGGACTGCATAGTTCCTTCGTCCGCGGTGAAGTAAACAACAGTGGAGTCGTTCACCGGATTATGGAACGTGTCCGACACGACGGCTGTCACAGCGATGGCATAGCCAACACTGTACAGGTAATCAACATTACAGAACTCCGCGCCGACAGCAATGTATTTTGGCGGACCGGCCGAGATCATCACATGCGTGGCGTTGGAAAGAATCGAATCGTTGGCCTTGGCTCGGAGACGAATGGTCCCGGAGATAGTTCCTGAGTGGACTGATACTGTGGCCGTACCTTGACTATTGGTCTTAGCAACGTAAGGACCGTAGCCTACCGTATCAAGACATTCGCCACCGCCCGGCCCGTTGGTAATGAGGAACTCCATCTCTACTCCCTCAGAGACCGGATTACCGTGAATGTCATAGCCGGTAGCGTACAGGTTGGCAATTTCAATGCCACCGCAATGTTTCACTACCAGGTTGATGGAATCAGACTTCATGTAAATGGAGCTGATGATAGCATCAGCCTGAAGTTGAACGGGTACTTGAGTGGCTACCCGGATCTTCGGGTCAACCAACGTGACCTTGAGATAAATAGTGGTTGGGACATGCCCTGAAACGTAAGGAATATGAAGCACGCCGTTATCACCAATGAAATAGTTATACTGACACACAAGACCGATAGCATCCCATTGTCCGTTGTTGTTGGCATCATAGAGCACCGAATCGACACCCGTCGAGAAAGTGCCGTTGCTGTCTACGTCGACAAACAACTCACCAGCGGTAACGACCACCAAAGTTGACTCTGCCACAGGCATACCGAAGCCATCCCAGGCTTGTATAGTCAAAATAGTGGTATCGACACCATTGGCCAGGAGTAAGTCTCTCGAAAGATAAGCTTCGATGGAACCTGCTCCCGGCGGCAGAATCTGGATCGGGAAATCGGCACGGCCCTGAATGCCGTTCGTATCCACGGTCGCTTTGATCCAGACGGTAGCCGAATCGGAACTAGCATAATAGACAACCGTAGCCTCACCGGTTCCATCGGAAGTGAGGACTGTCTGTGCAACAGTACCGATAGCATCCCATGCTCCATTGGAGTTATAATCTGTGATCAGAGAATCGCAACATTGCGACCAGAGGCCATCTCCGTCCGTATCATAGAATTTTTCACCGGCCAGAATCGTTACCGGAGTTCCGTCCGGTGCCGGATCTCCGCCAGCATCACACACGGCTACCGTAATGATGGTCGTGTCTTTACCGTTTGCGAGAACCTCGGCACGAGAGACCGAGATGCCCACAAATCCTGCCTTGATATTCGGTGTCAAATGAATCGATCTCTCTTCAAAGGCATGTATGTCGCCGGCATCAATCGTAGCTCGAATGTAGACCTGTCCAGAGTCTATCCCGGAAATGTAATTTACTGTAGCTACTCCGGTACCTCCACTGACGATCGCTGCCGTCGGGATAGTACCGACAGCATCGAAGTTACCGTCTCCATCCAGATCATTGATCAGCGAGTCGCAGCAGAGAGACCAATAGCCATCACCATCAACATCAACAAAACGATCACCAGCGGTGAGTTTGATGATACTGCCGTCTGGGGCTGGTACGCCGTTTGAGTCAACTACTGCAATGGTAACAACCGAAGTGTCTCCTCCATTGGCCAGAAGGATTGACTTGGAAAAATCGATACCTAAGTTTCCGTTATCGACTTCTGTAGATGCGCCGCCACCGGAAGTTGTAATACTTATGGTGACCGAATTCGTTGCCGTCGCCAGACCGATTTCAGCATTTGCGGTAATTACGGCTGATCCTGTGGATGACGGAATGAATACCGTCGCGGCAATTCCATTATCATCGGTAGTAGGTGTCTCTAACGAAAAATAACCCGCAGATGAAGGAGTGGCCTGGAAACTGACTTCCTGGTCGGTCTGTGCTACACCACCATCCTGGACCAGAGCTTCTACAATGATACTGGAGTTGAGATCAACCTGTGTAGGTGTAGCGGTCAATGTAATCTGAAAATCCCCACTGCCACCACCAGTTGTATCGTCTCGTACACTCTTCGAATCGCAACCCATCATCAGAGCTACAATCAACACCAGGGACACCATTGAGAAAGTGACCCAGCTTATGTGATTCTTACTAAACATACTGTCTCCCGTATCTGCAAACTTATTTTCTGTTGATATTCTCCAACCAGCGCATAACCAACCTTCCGGATCTAACAGTAACCCCGACGCCTGACGCACAAAATGCGCCAGGCACATTGCGGAGTACTATTTTATGTTATTTACCCTCCATGGCCAGGTCATCTTTTACAATGGTCGGTGTCACAAAAATCACCAGGTCACGAACTTCGGACCGTTTATTAGTGAACTTGAACAACCTGCCCAAAAGCGGAATATCCATCAACAATGGCACACCGACTTGCGACTCGACTTCGTCTTCAGTGGTCAATCCACCAATTACTGCTGTCTGGCCGTCACTAACGATTATGTTGGTCTCGGCATTGTTGGTATTGATGATGACGCCGTTAGGATCGAACTGGTAGGTCGAGCGCTCGGGCTTCAGGTGCATCAAGATTCGATTTTCAGCGGTGATATGAGGTGTAACTTTGAGAATCGTTCCAACCTCTTCAAATTTGATAACCACGTTACCGGATTCATCAAATTGCTTAACCGGAATCTTCTGGCCCATCTGAATGCGAGCTTCTTTGTTGTCCACCGTTGTAATTTCCGGATGGGCAATGATCTTGCCCTTGCCACTATTGACTATGGCCTGCACAACCGCTTCGACCGTCCAACCGTGCTGTACCGCAGCAACCGTATAGCTACCCACCACATCGGGACTCCGCGCTGCGTTGACTTTGCCTTCCTGAGGGAAGCTGCGTCCTGATTCGGTGTAATAAGTACCGGAGGCTGACCAATCAATGCCAAGTTCCTCGAGGTCATTGGAATATACCTCAAGCAACTGAGCTGATATCCTGATCTGCTTGGACGGTCGATCCAGCTGCGTGATGTAACTAATTACATTCTCAATATTGCTGGGGACTTCTTGCAGGATAATCGAGTTTGACCGTGAATCACTTGTCGCTTTGCCACGATCGGTCAGCAACGACTTGACAGCCTCAACAATGTCTTCCGAAGTGGAATTTGAAATGTAGACAATCCTGGTATCCAGCGCCACCAATTCGCGAGTCGATTGAGCGTGCTTTTCACGTTCAGTTACTTCCGTGCGGTAGTCCTCTGAGCGAAGAACCCGAATATAACCATCCGCCTCATCTACTACGGCCAGATCATAGGTACGGCCAATGATATCCATGGCAGCCCGCCATTTGACATCCTGCAATCTGATGGTAACGACTCCGTCAACCTTGGGAGACACCACCACATTGACACCTCCGTAATCGGCCAGGAAGGTCAGTACTGAGCGGATCTCGGCTGACTGAAACTGAAGGTTCTTGATCGGCTGTCCCGGATCATCGGCCTGCTGGGCTATAATCGGCAGCGCGAGCACTACCATTACCATGAGGGCCAACAACACTTGAAGCTTTTTGGGCGCTTTTAACAACATTATGCAAACCTGCCTTTCGTTAGTATTCATCCAAACTCAAAGAGAGCGTACGGCTCCAACCGTACTCAAATATCTGGAAATGGACTTGATCCTGATCAACCCGAAGCACGTAACCCTTGCGGACTTTGTCGCCCTCCTTGAGGATGTATCCATAGCCGTCGTTATCTTCAAACAAGGCGCTGTTGGGTTTTCCACCCGACTCGATTACGCCCACCAGTCTCAAACCCTCGACGTTGGGAACACGTTGTCCGATGGGACTGTCAGAAGTCCGCGTCGCATTAATGAGTGTCTCAAACGGATCCCGTCCACGAGACTTGTACTTAATTACGAGTCGCTTTGGGAATTCCGCCACCAGCGTTCCCTTGATCTTGGTTGGCCGAGTAGGTGATCGACGGAACCGCGAAGTAGGCTTCTTCTTGCTAGTCTCGGCAACGGTCTCCGGGGTAGTCGGTTTAGCAGCGGTCCGGGCTACCGTTGTCTGTGGCTTTTTCTTATCGTCCACCTTGGCATTCTTAGGGGAAATTGCCTTTGTCTTTTTCGGTTCGTCAGCTTTCGCTACGACCACCGGCGGCTTGGCAGACTTCTTAGTCTTGGCTATAGATGAAGCTGCAACCTTCGGCGTCGCAGGTACTTTGGCCGTCACATTGGCTGTGGTCGGCTTAGCTGGAACTGCCTTGGTAACTGTAATCTTTTTCTCAGGTGTAACCTTGGCTACCGTAGTCTTCTCAGTAGTCGCCTTCGGCTTGACAGGAGCTGTCTTGACCGGAGCAGGGTTGCTCACGAACGGACCGGGAACTCGCGGAGCAGGGTCAACGAGATCCCCAGTCTCCGGACGAGCCGGAATATCGAGGGCGATAGTGTCAGGTTTGGTCACCTTTGGTGTTACCACCGCAGTCTGTTTCGCTTTCGTAGCCGGAGCTGCCTTCGTAGAGGTCTGAGTGCTCTCCAGACTAGCCATACGGTCATGGTCAATTGCCGCATTCATTTGGATTGCAGACTTATCCACCGCACTTGGTTTGACCGCCGGAGCGGGCTTGGAAGCAACAGTGGTCTTGTCCTTCTGGCGCGAGGTCGCCAACTGGGCAACAACATTGGTAGTTGTCCAACTGGCAAAAGCTTTACCTTTAGAGTACGGAATTGAAATCGTCACTGACTTGTCATCCGAAGTTACCTGGTAGACGCTCTGTTGGTAAAGATCGAATACGAGCCGAACGACTTTTTCAGGCTTGACCGAATACTGGCTTGTCCTGAGTCCCTTGATAGGGCATTTGGGCAAAGCCCAGAAATTCTTCGCCCCGAGATTATGAGTCGCTGAGAGAATATCGACGATCACGCGGAACGGTTTACCGTCCTTGGCAATCTCGGTCTGGTGAGAAAAACGCACCGTTCCCTCAACGTCAATCTGAGCCAGGGCCATACCGTCTTCGTACTTCACCTCGACATTCGTTACTCGAGAGGCAAGGACACTACCGGCCGTGAGTACAAGACCTGCCAAAAGTATGATTAGAGTCTTATTCATTGCTTGTGTAACCTCCTAAAGGGCCAACTCACTGAGCCGTGCCCCCTCCTTAACGAAGTATGTCGACAGGACAAATCTGGCTGTCATTGTCTCTTTCTTGGTATTCGAACCGTCATCTTCGGATTCCTCCGAAATCACCAACTTCTGGGAAGTCAACTGCATGTCGGAAAGGTTGGCGATGAACGGAAAGTTAGCCATATATGAAACAAACTTACCGAAATCATGATAGGTGCCGGTCATCTCCAGATCGAACGATGCTATGTTGTAAAAGTCCTCGGTCCCTATCGGCCGTGGAGTAATATTCGTAATGCGCGTGCCGGTCAGCGATGAAGCCGTGTGCAACTGCACGAGCAGAGAAGGAATCTGCTTCACCTCCGGTAGGAGCGCCTCAATCTCATGATAACGGTCGATCAGTTCCGTATACTCCACCTGGAGGGCATCCAGAGACTTGGCCTTGATCTCCACATTGCGCAGATTGGTCGTGATTGTCTCAAACTCAGCACTCTTCTGAGCTATCTGAGCGTCGTAGTTGACATATAGACGAGTGTACCAGAAATAGCCCACAATGAAGAGGGCAATCACGCCAATCATTATCTTCTGTGTTTTGGGTTCTTTGAAATCCATGATCAGCTTCCTCAGTTAAGGCTCTTGTGGGTGGCGCTGTTGTTCTGGTCGACCGGTGATGCGGCCATAGCGATAATATCCCTGAGTTCCTCATCGGAGAGAAAATGGAGGTCACATGACAACACAAAATTGTAAGCCTTCTGATCGCCCAGCACTTTTTCCGAGGTCGAGGTCATCTCGACTTCATCAAAGTATTCCGAACGCATCAGGTTGATCATGAATGAAGCCAGTGCATTGAGAGTAAATGCGTAGCCCTCAATCTCTGCCCTCCGAACCATAGTGTTGGCAGGGGCTATCGTAGCCGCTTGACCTGCGACAGAGGTGTCAACCGGTGGCGGTGCCTTTTCTGTAAAATGGGCCAGCCAGATAAACTCCGGTACGTTTCGAGAGATATTCTCCAAAACACGAACCCAGCCAGTGCGATGGCTATCGAGCATCTCCACTGCCGTCATACGGGCACTTATCTTCTGTTTGACATCGGTCAGCGCATCCACTAATTGGATGTCTTTCTGGAGCATCGCGGCCCTTTGTTGAGCCTTGGAGATATTGTCCTCCAACTGCCCGATCTGGTGCGTCTGGTAAAACGTGATACAGACTAGCATCAGTATAATTCCGGCCGCACCTCCAAATGCGTACAACCCGCTCTTACCAAGCGACAGATTAACTGCTTTCCTCCGATACTGTTTCGGAAGTAGGTTTATTCTAATCATCAGTCTCTTACCTCACCTTCCGCATCGCCAAACCTACAGATACCGTCAGGAGGGGGGCGATTTTCTCAGGTTGCAGATATTGGAACAATTCCGGATCATAGTCAATCCGGCGAAGTGGATTGGCTATCTCCAGTGGTATGTTAAGTTTAGACTGAAGCAATTCGGGTATGTACGGAATCAAGGAACCTCCACCTGAAAGAACGAGCCAGTCGACCGCATCAACCTTGCTCTGTGACTTGAAATAGGAGAAAGCCAGATCAATGCCCGAGAAAAGTTCCTCGGAAGCTGTTATTATGGTAGCCTTGAGCATGTCCTGATCAATGGAATCATTCATTTCACCCTTGATGGCCTTATTAGTCAGCTCCGGGTTAAGCCTGAACTCCTTCTGCAC
Organism: Candidatus Zixiibacteriota bacterium; assembly: GCA_019038695.1. Taxonomy (NCBI): domain Bacteria; kingdom Pseudomonadati; phylum Candidatus Zixiibacteriota; species Candidatus Zixiibacteriota bacterium. The sequence goes on along the minus strand of JAHOYZ010000027.1, from coordinate 13,024 downwards.
AGCATTATAGATATCACCAGTACCACAGGAAACGTCGCGAGTGGAATGGTAGTTTCCATCTCTGACGTATGTGATATTAGTCACACCAAACCCGATATTGACCAGAGCCGTAGTCTTGGTTGGGTCGACCTCATAGTTGTATTCGTAAGCATTGAAGATAGCCAGGGCATCCTCATCAACTATACATGGCCGCAATCCGCAATCTTCCACAAGATCGAGTTGAGCCTGAAGATATTCCTTGCGAGCAGCTACCAGCAAAACATCCATTTTGTTGATATCCTCATCAACGTTGATAATGTGATAGTCGAGTGAGACATCATCAACATCGAATGGCGCACGCTGCTCAGTCTCAAACAGAATAGCCTGCTCTGCTTCGTTGCCGGTCTTCTTGTCGATCGTGAATCGATCAGTCATGACACCATGACCTGAGACAGCAATGACTACATCCCTGATCTTGGGATCTGTCTGATCAATCAGAGACTGTACATTGAATATTACAGCCTCGCGGTCGCGGATTTCACCACCCACAATAGCTTCCGGCGGAAGTTCCCTGACGCCAATTGCAGCTACGGAAAATCCTGTCTTAGTGTGGTCAAGTTTGACCAGTTTGACGGAACTGGCACCAATGTCCAGTCCGACCGAACTCTTGCTTTCTGAGGAAAACAACATAGGCTTCTCTATAGTTTATGGTCGTTTCATTTTCGTATGCTTCTTTATATCGACATAATCCACATTCATTTAACCGCACCGGTACAAAAAGGCGGATACATCGGGCAGTTTGTTCGTGCCGGAGATCATGTCTTTTCAGATAAGTTATCGGCTTGCACATGGCCGCACTTAACGTCTTAATTGCATGATTAGGTAATCCGAAATGATAACAAGAAAGCCCCTGTCTCTAAGACAGGGGCCTTTGAATGTACAGGGTGGGCCAGACACGGCCCGGTATCAAGGATGCTCAAAGCGACATGGCCCCGAAATAGGCCAGAATGCCACCCTGATTGAATCGAAATCTGCCCTTACTAATAATAGTTGGACATCGACTTGATTCGCCCGGTTGATGCCAACACATTGTGCGACGTGATCGCCAATGTATGTCCGGAGCTCAACATCGTCACAATGTTAGCTCCGGTTCCGCCCGAGGCCGTGAAGTGCGCAGCACCATTAGCACCGAAAACCAGTACGTCGCCGTCCAGATTGGTGCCCACCCAGCTGAATTCTCGCCCCAGGGAGTCGGTAGTAATGACTGAATCTCCAGTGTCAAACTGGTACGATGCTGGGTTCAAATCATCCCGGAACACAACCACAAGCTTTGTGGTTCCATCGAAGAAAACACCGTGTTGCACTTTACTGGAAATCGCCAACGATCTGGCGACCTTGATCTTAGAGACAAGAAGCCTGTTGGCGCTACGGTAACGAATACGCTCAAAGGCAGCATCAAACCGTGGTACAGCCATGGCCGATACAATCCCAATAATGACTACGGTGGCCATCAGTTCAATAAAAGTGAACCCATCATGGGAAGACGATTTTCTAAATGTCATGGTCATATTGACTCCGGCGTTATCGTCGAAATGTCCTGCACGGGCGACACCCCGGACTCTGACTTTTCGACGCAGCTTGTTATTCTTTGTGTCTTAGTCATGAGCATCCGCCATGCCTTCGCGGGAAATATATTGTGCAACGTGAGTTTAGTGTACATCACTTTGTCCGATAATGAATTACAGGTGGTCATAAGAACTGGGAATATGGTCTGGAATCAGTCAGAATAGCAATTGTTGCACCAAAAATATGGGGAAAAGCCAATAGCAGTAGGTCAAACACAATTAACGGTTGACAAAACCCGAAACCAATGTAAGTTTAGCTTAGACTATGGTCCTGCGGTGCTATATCAGTAATCTGCAATTAGTTAGACGAAAGGATGAACAGATGACCAAGCGCTGGATGCCTGGATGTTATCGCCTCTTTTTTGTAACCGCCATTTTGCTTTCAGTCTCCATTTGCCACGCGACTACCCAACTCAGTATCCTTGAGCCACAACCGTTGGTGATATCCAAGACAGACATTGGCGTCGGGCAAGCAACCTTCGAGAGCCTTCGCCTGGTGAACGCAGAGTCCGCCCGAGTATGGGTTTTCTTCACAGACAAGGGAGTGTTCACTAAGCAGGAATTCGACAATCAGGCTACCAGTATCACTGTCCCCGAACGTTCTTTGAAACGGCGTGCCAAGGTTAATAAAGATATAGTAGTCTTTGCCGATTTGCCGGTAGTTCAGGAATACATTGATCAGGTCATCCTCACCGGTGGTGAGCTAAGACACATTTCCCGTTGGCTCAATGCCGCCTCCTTTGACATTCCTACCACAAAACTGGCCGATGTTGCCTCTCTCCCGCACGTCGCAGAACTGCGGTCGGTGGCTGGATACAAACGTAAACCGGTGGAGATCGGACAAATACGGTTTGACGATATTGACCAAAAGTCGCTCTCGCCCGATGCTCTCAATTACGGAGGGGCAGCCGCTCAACTCGAACAGATCAGTATTCCGTTCGGTCACAATCAGGGTCTGGACGGTTCCGGCGTTACATTGGCCATCCTCGATACCGGGTACCGCAAGAGCCATGAAGCTTTCGCGAATCATTATGCTGAAGGACGAGTCCTGGCCGAACGGGATTTCATTTTTGACGATGACGAAACGGCTAATGAACCAGAGGACTGGGGCAACCAGTGGAACCACGGGACATACATCTGGTCGGTCTCCGGTGGATTTCTCGACGGCTCAATCTATGGCCCAGCCTATCGAGCTAATTTCATCCTGTGTAAAACGGAAGATATACGCAGTGAAACACAGGTTGAAGAAGACAACTGGGTAGCTGCCATGGAATGGGCGGACTCGCTCGGCGCCGATGTCCTCACCTCCTCTCTGGGCTACTCAGACTGGTACACCTATGAAGATTATGACGGTCTCACGGCAGTGACTTCGGCCGCCGCAAGCACCGCCGCCGGTTTGGGCATCGTGGTTTGCAATTCGGCAGGCAATAGCGGCCCCGGAGCGGGAACTATTACTCCCCCGGCCGACGCATTCGACATCTTATGTGTGGGCAACGTTAATTCAAGCGGCACTATCTCGACGAGTTCATCACACGGCCCGACCTATGATGGCCGCATTAAGCCGGAAGTCTGCGCCCTCGGCACCAACACTTTCTGCGCATCACCCAGTTCCGATGCCGGCTACCAGGTTGCAAGCGGGACTTCGCTCTCCACACCACTAGTGGCCGGAGCAGCGTGCCTGCTGATTCAGGCGCGTCCAGAGTTTCCTCCAACTCTTATAAGACAAGCTCTTATGGATGGGGCCGACAATGCTAGCGACCCCAACAATACATACGGCTGGGGCATTATGAATCTTGAGGAAGCACTTGGCTGGGGTGCGAACTTCTCCGGTGATTTAAATTTCGGCGAGGCTCCCGCAATGGTCACTTTCACTGATCAGTCAACACTTGAAACCACCACCTGGGTATGGTCCTTTGGCGACGGCGACTCATCCTTCGTACAAAACCCGAGCCACTACTACGACGAACCGGGACTATTCGATGTTTCTCTGACCATTGACACTGAATGGGGACCAATAACCCGGAACGAAATGGCTTTTATCATCCTTCTTGGGGACACAGTTACATTCGCCTCCGATTCGGCGTTTGCCGGTCAACCGGTGGCGATGTCAGTTAATATCCGAAATTCGCAGCCCCTGACTCGGATCCAGATTCCATTTACAATTGGTGCTTCGGGCGTGATTGATATGGACTCCGTGACCTTTGGTGAACGAACGATTGACTTCGATACCGTTCGAATCATTGCCTCTGACCCCTGGTCGAGTAAGTGGGTCGTTGAGTTGATGGCTGACCCTGATGCTCCAACACCCTATCTGCCGGCTGGTTCGGGCGAGGTGATGCAGATTCACTTCTCTACCGATCCTATTGCCTTGAGTGGCGAATCCGATTATGTGGACTCGACTAATGGCAGCCATCAAATGAGTTTGACCTCCCCCCAAATCAACTACGAGCCACAAAGGTTTGATCCGGCCACAATCTCGATGATCCATGTCATCAGTGGTGACCTCGACTACAGCCTGAGTATCAACATCGGCGACCTCACTCATCTGGTCGCCTATGTTTTCACTGGCGGCGCGCCCCCCGTTTGCACTGAAGCAGGAGATTGTACCGGAGACATGACTATAAATGTCGCGGATGTTACACACTTGGTCACCTATCTTTTCCAGGGTGGCCCGCCCCCCGGCACACCATAAGACAATCTCGATCAATAGAATTCAAAAAGGCCGACGTTGTACAGCGTCGGCCTTTTCTATCTGAGTAGTCTACGTGTTCGGCGCCCCATAGCTTGTGCTATGGGTTCGTGGGCGGTAGGCACCCTCGTCTGCCCTTCATGAATATTCCTCTGATCTAATTCATGCCCAAGTTTGAGCATGGCACCCGCGCGGAAGACCACCAGTATCCAACGGATTACCATATTATCGCTCCTGTGAAATGGTCCTCCACTTTCCACATATCTACTACCGTGTCGGCCGCCATTACGCCGGTGCTATCTTCATATCGGTAGAAAAGGTGAATCCTGATTGTATCAACACTGTTCGGGATCATATGCCGCCCAAACTCAAGGTATCGGCCCCTGGGCGAAGATCTGCTGGGAAAGTACCGGGCCTTAACAGGCCGGAGATCCCGTAGGCCGTTATCATCCCCCACGAACTCTATTGACAGACGGTCTATCGTAAGGCGGTTGATGAAGCACGTGTCACCCCGGCGTTTGACATCAGCAGGGGATACTCCCATGCTGATATTGTAAAAACTGTCAACGACAGGGTGTCGCGCGCGGCGAGCCGCAACCGTTAACCTGACATTCCGATCGCGACATGCAATCGTATTATCTGTCTCAAACGGATCGCCACGGATTATGTACTCCTTTGCGTACTCCGTATCCCAGATAATCCCACACCCTCCGACAAGGATCAGCCCAAATCCCAGGACCAACCACTTGATGCCCTTAGTACACATAGGATGTCCTATAGCCATATGCGGCCTCGTATGTATTCACAAGCCAATTACGCGGTATCATCCAGCGAGATTGGTCTGCGCCATCCACCAGCATGTGCAGTCCTGCGCTCAACAATCCGGTAGGCGTCCAGAGCGGACCGAGTCCTTGAGATGGGACCCGGTTGAAATGAACTTCAGCGGCCTTGAATTTTGCGTGGGCGGCAGACGCCCTCGTCTGCCCCTTCATCATTTCGTTAACCAATGAAACGCCTTATCGATCTTAATTACATTTCCGTTTGATGTCAGCCAATCAACAGCACTTGAATACGGCCAGTCCTCAGCATTTTCTACCAGTCCTGCTTTAACGGGGTTGTTGTGGATGTACTCCATTTTGATTCTCAATTGCCTTTCTGATTGAATAATCAAATCATCAAAACGTGGCTTCCATAATTTAAAGTCATTCTCCGCCAATTCTTGAAGGGTGAATCGTTTGATTCTTCGGGAAGTAATACTTTTGAAACTCTGCATATATTTCGATAGATCATCGATATTCGCAAAACCCATGAGCAGATGAATATGACTCGGCATAATCACATAGCTTATCATCGAACATTGAAATAGTGATTGAGTCTTTTGGATCTCTTCAATGATAGTATCAGCAACGTTCATCTGAGTTAGGATCGGTTTCCATTCAAACACAGTGGTGGTGATAAAAGCAATTGCAGGTCCAGCTATGTTTAGTCTCTTCCTCACTACCATATTATATGGTCTATTCCTAGTGTCGATAACTCAACAAGTTTTTGGAATGGGGCAGACGGGGGCGTCTGCCGCCCACGATAATCGCTCTTTCTACGGATCTCGTAGAACTCACGGATGTATCGGATATAGCTTCTTCCTCCAATGGGACTCCAACTCGACTGGTATGCGCTCCTGCAGATCGTCACTCTCAGCATCAAAGATTGACAGAACAAAGCTAATTGACCATGTGTCTTTGTAGCCCTTAGGAATGCCGATCGGACCGATGAATATGGACGCTGCATAAGGGCAACGATCGTGAGTAATTGTCTCATGAACAAGCCCCTCATACGGAATCTTGGATCCGTTCTTCTGCAACAGTATTGCGATTGAATCCACCCGCAGTCTGGTGTGTGTGTTCTGGACCCACTTGATGTCGTGACAAATGAGAATTGACCAGTATGTTTTCAATGTATCTACCTGAAAGTCGCGATACTGGGAGTAGAAGTCGAGCATCTCTGGTGTGTACCTAGAATCTGAATAGATTGTCGAGTCATTGCAGCGCTGTAGATCCCAGTCCATTGAGTACATCTTGAAACTGAGTGATCCCTGAATCAGCTGCTGATTGGTCAATGGGGCAATGTCATAGTACTTGAGCACCGTGCAGCCACCTGCAAAGAGGATGCTAACACCGCAGACACACACAGCGGCCAGGGAACAGAGCTTCAACATAGTAAATATCCCATCATTAAATTCTAGCCACAGCTTGCTGTGGGTCTAGTTCGATAGGATCGATGCATACAATTCCTCAACATCCACGACCAAAGGAACATCTTCAGCACCATGATGTACTTGTACTGCGCGGGCGTCTGCCGCCCACAACATCAGATCGTGAACTTCCCCTTGCGATAGATCACTTTGCCGTCGGCCAGAATCTCGCCTTTCTGCATACCGCAGATCATGTCCCAATGAATAGCGCTTTTGTTTTTACCACCCGATTCGGGAATCGATTTTCCGACCGCAAGATGGATCGTGCCACCGATCTTTTCATCAAAGAGAATATTTTTAGAGAAATGCTTGATGTCGTAATTGGTCCCAACCGCAATTTCACCGACAAACCGCGCTCCCTTATCCATGTTGAGCATTGTGGTCAAGAACTTCTCGTTCTTTCCGGCACTCTCTTTTACGACTTTGCCGTTCTTGAACTCCAGCCGCACATTCTCGACTTCGCGTCCCATATAAATGGCCGGGTAAGTGAACTGGATATGGCCATTGACGGTATCCTCAATCGGGCTAGTGAAAATCTCTCCATCAGGGAAATTCTCGGTCCCGGCACAGTTGATCCATTTACGCCCTTTGACATTCATCTTGAGGTCCGTGCCATCGGAACGGAAATGAAGCTTCCGGGTTCGATTGAGAATGCGCACCAGACGGTTCTGGTCTTTGTAAACTTTCTTCCAATACTTGGCCGGATCAGCCGCGTTGAGATGACCGGCGGTGAAAACAAAATCCTCAAAGTCGGCCAGCGACATATCCGCTTCCTGGGCTTCAGCATTGGTCGGGAACAGTGTCCCCACCCATGACAGCGATCCATCTCCGGTGCGTTTAAACAACTTGTTCATCAGGGGAACCATGTAACGTCGCTGCTTGGCCTGTCGTTTCGGTTCAACCCCCGACAGGCTGCGAGTATTCTGACTTCCCCAGATAACCAGCAAGCAGTCAATCTTGTTGATCTCCGTTCGCGCCATCGGAGGAATGTACTGTAGTTGTTTGTCCGAAGCCGATTTCAGGAAAACCTCTTCGTTCTCTGGAACTATGATCTTGGTGAATGGCTGGGCACCCACCGCAACAGCTTCCTTAAACGCGGCGTTGATTAGTGGTAACGCCGAATACTCACCCTGTATTTTGACCAACTGCCCTTTTTTGACTTTCAGCGAATAGTGGATTAACAGTTTAGCAAGTTTGTCAATTCGTGAGTCCATTTAGACACTCCTCAAGTTGAGACGAACCTATGTTTTCGTTGTAGCTAATAAAAGAAACCATTGGCCAAATGTAAAGCGGTCGTAGCTAAGTGATTAGTCAGGACTTACTCTTTTTCTCAAAGATTGATGTCAATAGATCTGGTAGCTCCTCGACATGTTCAAGGAAATGATCCGGTCCTGCCTGACGAACCTTGTCCTCTCCCCCGTATGGTGAAGCCACCGCCACTACCGACACAGGGACAGATAGCGCTGCAAGGACGTCATTGACCGTGTCGCCCACCACTACCGCTTGCCCCGGATTGGCTTCCAACCTTTCGAGCGTGAGACGAAATATCTCTGGATCGGGTTTGACCTGGGCCACCTCATCCCCTCCGGAAAACACCTCAAAGATCGATTCCCACCCAAACTTAGCGAGGATACCGGAAATATGTATTATGATCTTGGTGGATGCAATGGCCAGACCGTATTCAGCTTCATGGAGCCTCTTCAACACCTCCTCCACACCCGGTAGAACGACAGTTGAGGCAACCATCGACCTTTTGGCCTGAATCTGAAAGAGGCGGCGTAGTTCGCCCATGGGTGCATCGGTGAAATGCGGATACATATGGGTGAGCGAATAGCCAATAAACGGCTTGATCTTATCCGGGGGCTGCTCCGGCTCTCCCATTTCCCGTAATGAGTAATTCACAGCCTCTACAACCCCATCGGAGGAATCTATCAATGTGCCGTCCAGATCGAAAATGACATACTGCGAGTGTTTCAGAAAACCTTACCAACCTTTCCGACAATTCTTCCCAGATCGATTTCGTGGAAACGTTCGACCGTGCCCAGATTCATCGTGACAATTAATATATTGTATCCTCCGACTGAGACCAGCGGCCAGTCTCCCGGTAGAGCTGGCACGTTACTGCCCATAGAAATGATCGGTGTGTTATCGACAATGAGAATTCCGTCTGCAAGTTCCACCACCTCAGCCGGAAATCCAACTACCCAGCCGCATTGTTTGGTGCCGGTTTCGTCGTGGAAACGCACCAGATCAAAACGCTCCGGCAAGGAATGGATAATCCGCTTGTCCACCACCCAGACGCTGAAAAAGTAGCTCAGCGAACTAGCCTTGAGAAAATCGCCTTCAAGATGGAACGGCGACAGGTTTCCGCTGTTCTGAATAAATATGTCAGGGAAATTGCGTACAGCGAGGTTAGCAGGAGCCAATGGCCAGAATAGCTGGAAAATAAACCCAACGGTCAGACACACAATTGCTCTGCGTTGGGTATGCCTCACCTTTCCCGCCGCAGTCCTGACTGATCGAAAGAGATCAACGAACGAGAAGATATAGAACAGTACGGGAAGACCATAAATGACCAGTCGGGCTGGCACCGGGATTGCAATGAACAGAGAGACGACAAACAATACTGAGGCTGTAAGGGTGATAAGAAAGATGAATAGACCGAACAAATACTCTTTCCAATATATGTGGCCAAGCCCTGGTATCAACAGGTGCATCAGTATGGCTATAGGGACAGAGTCGCGCTTTTCGGGGCGTACTACCTTCATCTCACATGTTCACAATCAGCACAATCTTTCGCCCAGCGGTGATGGTTCCCACTGGGCAACCCGATATATGCAAACAGGTTATCAACCAAGCCCGACTCTCACGGGAGTGACGGACAAATCACAACTTAATGTGGGGCCTGACATTGGCTGCGGCAACATCAAAAATGGCATATGGTTGGTAAAAACAACCTTCTTAACATCAGTCGAAGCGGCAACCACAACGCCATTACAGGCGTATAAGAAGCAGAAGGATTGAGTCGCCACAAGTACAGGCGGAACTTGACAATAGAACTCTGGTAGATAGATTGCAGAAAGAATGACCCCAAGTGCAATGGAGGCACAAATATGGTTCGCTTTACAGTTCAGCTCTTTGGACTCACCGTTTTCGCTCTGGCTCTAATATGGTTCGCAGGTTCAGGTGAGGCTTATCAGGGACAACCGTCAAGTGAGCCTGTCTTTTGGGCCGATACTGTTCATATTGACCTGAATGATACTGAGACAGCTCCCGAAGAAACCCAACGCGAGAAAAGAGAGTCTTTCCTTCGCGACGTCAAGAGATTGACCCAGACTGCATTTAATATCCGCAACCAGTACATGGAAGAGATTGATGCTGACGAAGTCATCACTGCCGGTATTGAAGGTATGCTGTCCGGGCTTGATCGTTTCTCCAGCCTGTTGAAGCGCTCATCATACGATGCCCTGATGGAATCTACCCATGGCAAGTATGAAGGTCTCGGGATGCAGATTGATGCCCGCGATGATCGAATACGCATCATATCGCCCATTGAAGGCACCCCCGCTTATCGCAAAGGTCTCAGGGCAGGAGATGTCGTCTGGGAGATTGAAGGAACCTCTACCGAAGGTATGACGGCCTCGGAAGCATCCAAGTTGATGCGTGGAAAAGCCGGCACTTCAATCATCCTCTCAATCAAACGAACTGGTATTGAAGACCCTATTGAGTTTGAAATCGAGCGAGCTGTGATTGAGTTGAAGTCGGTCAACTATTATGGCGTCGTTCCCGAGACTGATATTGGCTATGTCCGCCTTTCACGTTTTGCCGAAGAGACCAGTCACGAATTACGCGATGCAATTAGCGCTCTCAACGAGCAGGACATCTCGGCTTTGATCTTCGATCTGCGATCCAACGGCGGTGGTCTTCTTGACCAGGCTAAGGAAACGGCTGAGCTTTTCCTCGAGCAGGGCCGCGAGATCGTCTACACCCGGGGACGGTTCGAAAACAGTGAACGTCATTTCCAATCGGAACGACCGCCCCTGTACGCTGACAAACCGCTGATAATCCTCGTTGACGAGGGCACCGCGTCTGCCTCCGAGATCGTCTCAGGAGCCATTCAGGACTGGGATCGCGGTCTCATCCTCGGGGCCACAACTTATGGCAAAGGATTGGTGCAACAGATATTCCCTATTTCCAACGATGGCTCCATGAATCTTAAGCTCACGACCGCCAAGTATTACGTTCCATCGGGACGATGCATTCAGAAACCTGAGAAACAGGCCAAGGATGACGCCCACGCCAGTGCCAACCTCGAAGATGCTGATGAGACCGACACTATGACTGTCGTTGAAGAGAAGGAAATCTTCTATACTAATGGCGGCCGGATCGTGTACGGAGGTGGCGGTATTGTTCCCGACATCGAAGTCGAACGCGACCTTTGGAAACCAATCGAAATCAACCTTTACCGCAAGTCGATGTTCTTCGATTTTGCCGTGAAGTATGTTTCCGACCATCCCGATGTACAACCTGGCTTCCAGATAACCGACGACATCGTCGAACAATTTCGGGCTTACATTGAGGAAAGAGAATTCGATTATACTTCGGCCCTCGAAGCATCCGTCGAACGCCTGGAAGAGACCATCGAAAAGGAAGAGCAGACCGACCTTTTTGCCAACATGCTCGACAGCCTGAAAGCTGCAGTGGAATCCGAAAAGGGTCATGACTTTGACCGGTCGCGGAACTACATCCGCAAAACTGTCAAACGCGAGATTGTATCTGCAATTGCTGGAGAACGTGGTGTCTATGAAGAGGTAGTTCTAAGAACCGATCCCGCCGTTCAAAAGGCGGTAGAGATTCTTCTATCAGGCAACGAGTACTCGGACCTGATCTCCAAGGGACAGAAAAAAGTCGAAGTGAACTAAATTACTAAGCTCTGTTTGAGCATCACGCGGTAGACATGATTGTCTGCCGCGTTTTTCTTTGTAGATACACTAAAACATGCGTGGTGGAACCATTCCCTGACAGATTCCGTGGGCGGCAAACACCCATGGAATTTGGTACTACATAAGTGGGCGGCAGACGCCCTAAACAGGTGATACCTGTCGTCTGCCCCATTCTGTAATGTGTAAGACCCGGCCGAACTACTTGTCATGCCGGACTTGATCCCCCCGAAGGACTTGTCATGCCGGACTTGATCCGGCATCCAGTCTTGTAGGTCGACACTGTCTTCAGTTTCGACAATCATCCCACCCCTACGGACACACAACCGGTGCGGGTCCTCCAGTAAACAAGTACGAAACCAAATAGGTTAAGTCAGCGATATTGATCTCGTCATTGCCGTCTATGTCAGTCTCTTCTTCGCATTCTGACGGCGGACCACCAGTGAATAAGTACGCTACAAGGTAAGTCAGATCAGCGATGTTGATTTCATCGGGCAATACGTAGTCGACATTGCCACGCAGGCCGATGCAGCAGCATTCATCTCCAACTCCGTCACCATTGGTATCGAGCTGATCCGGGTTGGGATCATCCGGACAGTTGTCACAGGCATCGCCCACCGTGTCGCCATCAACATCAGACTGATCAGTATTGACTGAATCAGGGCAATTATCACAAGCATCACCAATCGTGTCACTGTCTACATCAGATTGATCGGTATTAGCTGAGTCGGGGCAATTGTCACCAGCATCACAGATACCATCAGCGTCTGTATCCATGCCGTCGTTGGCAGGATCATTATCTGCTAAGGGGCCAAAGTCGTCAGTACCTATAGTACAATCATCACAACCGTCGGAATCAGCATCACCACAAATATCGGGATCAGTGTCGTTTGGATCGAGAGCATCCGAAACGCCATCGTTATCGTCGTCAGGGTCGCCAGCATCACAGATACCATCAGCATCTGTATCTAATCCGTCGTTGGCAGGGTCATTATCTGCTAAGGGACCGAAGCCATCAGTACCTATTGTGCAGTCATCACACCCGTCTGAATCGGCATCGGTACATACACTGGGGTCGAGCGGGTCTAAATCTACAAGGTCTTCGACACCATCGTTGTCGTCGTCAAGGTCACAGGCATCACCTATCAAGTCACCGTCAGTATCTTCCTGTCCGGGGTTATAATCGGTTGGACAGTTATCATCGTCGTCGCTTATCCCATCGCCATCGATGTCCGTTATCGTTTCATTCAGCAGTATCGAAACATCGTCAGAGTCTATGTTTGCAGTCGCCAGATCATTGTCCCCATCGCCGTCAAAATCAATCGAGAAAACAGAGACAGGGCGATCTCCGGCGGCATAGTTAAACGCACCCTGGAAGGTTCCATCGCCATTACCCAGCAGTATCGAAACATTGTCAGAGCTATAGTTCGCTGTGGCCAGATCATTGTGACCATCACTGTTAAGATCAATCGAGAAAACAGAGACAGGATTATCTCCGGCGGCATGGTTAACCGCACTCTGGAAGGTTCCATCGCCATTACCC
>JAHOYZ010000026.1 GCA_019038695.1 Candidatus Zixiibacteriota bacterium | reverse complement strand
ATACAGAAAAGGAATTTGGAGGAGATTATGACGAATCTTGAACATGCAGGACAGAGTATGGGCATCAGTCAGGCGATGCCTGTTCGATTTCCCTTACCTCCACCAATATTATTGGTTTTTCTCTTGCGGACTGCGGCGCAATGCAGTGTTGATTCTCTATCGTTGGACACGGACTTTTGTCCAAGGATTGATGTCTGTGAGCACGGCATAAAACGGACACAATTTGGTCACAGTCGAGCATACCCAAGTTTAAGTTGCAACGCAGAGTAGATACACCTTCATTGTAAGATAAGGCAAATATCCAAATGAGGATTCTTGCCCATGGCGGTAGATGAATCGCATAATGATCGAACGCAATCGTTCGTTGCCCTGACCAAAGGTACCGAGGTATCGCACTACCGGATTGTCGAGAAGATCGGCGCCGGTGGAATGGGCGAGGTCTATCCAACCGATGAATTCAGTCTGCACTTTCATAGATTGGAGAAGGACGCACGAGAATACAGAAAAGGAATTTGGAGGAGATTATGACGAATCTTGAACATGCAGGACAGATATATACGGTATCCCTTATATTGGTGATGGTACTGATTACCGGCTTCGGTACTGCTGTCCCGGCGTCGACCAATACGTCACTACAGATCACCCTCGATGCATCCGACCTGCCCCGCAAACTTCTTCACAGCACGATCACTATTAGCGACGGCGATACACCCCAATCGGTTCTCTACCCCAAATGGATTCCGGGACACCACGGTCCCACCGGACCGATCAAGAATCTGGGTGGGTTTAAAGTAACAAGCAACTCGGGCGCAGCCATAGCATGGGAACGCGACTTCGCCGAACCATACCGGTTCATCATCAAGGCATCGGCCGAGCAGTATCCAATCCAGGCTACATTGACCTATATTTGCAACCCCTCTGCCTCGGATTGCTCGGCAACTACTACCATGGGTGTTATCAACTGGTGCGCTGTATCGGTCTACCCGGACGGGGCAGTCGTTCGCGATCTTGTGATCACTCCTCGCTTGATATTGCCGCCGAACTGGAAATATGCCACAGCCATGCCAACCGATGAGGTACGTGGCGATACTGTTATCTTTAAAACCGTGATGTATGAAGAACTGGTGGATTTCCCCATCATATGCGGACTATACCTCAAAACCGTTCAGCTCAAAAGCACAGCCACCACCGATTATTTCGTGCATGTCGTCGTTGATGAAGATGTCTTACTGCCGCTGGTCGATTCAGCGTTTACCGATTCCGGATGGAACCGATTGCCGCGCGAGGCCGAGGCGTTGTTCGGTCGGACCCATTTCGATGCGTATCATTTTCTCGTAGCCATCAGTGATTCCATACCGCACTATGGCCTGGAACACCGCAATTCGAGTGTCAACAGCGGCGGGACAAAATCACTGACCAAGTATGGTGACACGAATTACTTTCTGCAATGGGTTATGCCGCATGAATTCGTCCATGCTTGGTGCGGCAAGTACCGTCACCCAACCGGTATGAGTACACCGGATTATCAGGAACCGAAAAACATGCACCTGCTCTGGGTCTACGAGGGACTCACAACCTATCTGGGCATGGTTCTCTTCGCGCGATCGGGATTGATGACACCGGACTATTTCAAGGAAGATGTGGCCGATCGTTGGGGAGAATTGAGGCACAAAACCGGCCGAAGCTGGCGGTCGCTCCGGGATATTGCTGTTTCGACGTATACTGTTTGGGGCGGATCGGATAACTGGATATTTCTTCGCCGGGCCGCCGACTACTATCCTGAGGGGGCAATGTTCTGGCTGGAGGTGGACGCTCGGATCAGAGAAGCTTCAAATGGGGAACGCAGCCTGGATGATTTCTGCCGGTCGTTTTTTGGGACCGGTGATATCGACGCCCACAGCGTCCCGTATGACCAACCCGATCTTGTCTCGGCTCTTTCAGAACAGGCCACGTTTAACTGGGATTCACTCATTACAATTAGAATAAACGGTGTTGCCGAAACGCTCGACGAAACACCCCTGATGATAGCCGGCTACACTTTCGGCTATACCGATAAAAAGCCCGAGGTCATCAAGAACGAAGAGGTCAACAACGAATGTCGATATTATTACGAATCGCTTGGATTTGCCATCGCCGATGATGATAATAAAATTCTGCAGGTGGTCCCGGGCAGCCGCGGCGAAGCCGCCGGCGTCTGTACGGGCATGAGTATCTTCGGTGTCAACGGCAAGACCTTCTCCTTCATGCGGCTGGACAAAGCCATAACCGATGCCGAGACATCCGATGAACTCGTGCTTTTGACCTGTCACGGGGAATTATTGCAGGAGCACACGATCAACTACCAGGACGGAATACGGTACTTGAAACTTCAACCAATTGAAAACCGGACCACATGGCTTGATACGATTATTTCACCGCGGGTAACAAATTAAGTCAGGATCAAAAGAAGGAACATGGAACCTGATGACGACAAAACGCAGTCCCATCTGATCCTTACTAAAGACACGATGGTGTTGCACTACAAGATAATCGAAAAGATCGGCGCCGGTGGAATGGGCGAGGTCTATCTGGCGGAGGATACTAAGCTCAAGCGACAGGTTGCCCTCAAGTTCCTGCCGTCGCATCTGTGTCAGGACGAAGATTGTCGCAAGCGGTTCAAACGCGAAGCGCAAGCAGCCGCCGGGTTGGATCATCCCAATATCGCCGCCATCTTTGAAGTAGGTGAACATCAAGACCGCCCATTCTACTCAATGCAAGTTGTAAAAGGGCAAACCTTGAAGGATGTGATTGCCGGAAAAGACTTGCCGGTTAAACGAATGCTAGAACTCGGTATCCAGATATGTGAGGGGTTGAACGATGCTCACGAGAAGGGCGTGACACATAGGGATATCAAGCCCTCCAACATACTTACAGACTCACACGGACGGGCCAAGATCGTCGACTTTGGTTTGGCGTCCGTGGTAGGAACAGACCAACTCACAAAAACAGGCTCAACCCTCGGGACTATCGGCTATATGTCGCCAGAGCAGGTGCAGGGTAAAGAGATCGACCATCGCAGCGACCTGTTCTCACTCGGTGTTGTCCTTTACGAGCTAATCACAAAGCGAAATCCCTTTAAGCGTGACAGTGAAGCAGCGACATTGAAAGCAGTCAGTGATGATACACCTCATCCGGTCGCACGATACAGAGCCAGTGTGCCCGTTGGAGTACAGGCAATCATTGATAAGGCGCTGGAAAAGGATGTCAAGACGCGTTACCAGCATGCGGATGGAATGCTGTCGGATCTGATGCGAGTCAAGCGGTCTATCGACTCAGGGGAATCGACAGCATCGGTCTCAGCCACGGCGCGCCGATCATCACGCATCTGGTGGGCTGCAGCACTCGTAGTGGTCATTGCAGCTTCCGTGCTCATCGTAACGAAGCCCTGGCGTGATGACTCCATTTCTGACAAACCCGACAGGATAATGCTGGCTGTATTACCTTTTGAGAATCTCGGTTCCGCCGATGACGAATATTTCGCAGATGCCATAACTGATGAAATCACGTCCAGACTGGGCGTTATCCGGGGACTGGGGGTTATTTCCAGGACCAGTGCAATGCAATACAAAGGCACCGGTAAGAGCCTCCCTGAAATTGCAGACGAACTCGGAGTGGATTATGTTTTGGAAGGAACCATTTTCTGGGACAAGAAAAGTGATCCCGAAAGGATACGAATAATCCCGCAGCTTATTCTAGCGTCCGACAACACCCATCTCTGGGCCGATCAATATAATCGCTTCTTAACAGACATATTTGCGGTTCAAACCGATATTGCGGCGCAGATAGTCAATGCTCTTGACATAACACTGCTGAAACCTGAGCGCCAGAAACTCGACTCAAAACCAACAGAAAATATCGAAGCATATGGTCTATACCTTCGAGGAATTGATTATCTGCGTCGTGGTATTGGTAATGAACGAGATTTGTTGTCTGCTGTCGAAATGTTTGAGAAGGCTGTAGACTTGGATTCCTCATTTGCCTTAGCCTTTACTTCACTCTCGTATGCTCACACTACTCTCAGTCTTCTCTCGGTAATGATAGAAGAGCATAGCCAGAAGGCAAAGGAAGCGATCTATAAAGCACTGCAGCTTGCGCCCAGCCTGCCCGAGGCACATTTGACACTCGGATATTACCATAATCTGGTGGAACAGGACTATGATCGGGCTCTGGCAGAATTCGAGATTGCTCGAATGGATATGGCAAACCATAGCGATCTTTACAGCATGATAGCTTTAGTCCAGAAGCGCCAGGGAGAATGGAATAAGTCATTAGCAAACAATCTCAAAGCTGTAACACTCGATCCACGGTCAGCGGAGAAGAACAGGGACGTAGCAACCGGTTACCTTATCCTGGAACAGTATTCAGAAGCGGAATTTTACATGGATCGCTCTATATCGTTGGCTCCGGACAACAGTTTTCTGTACTGGGCAAAGCTGTCTCTATACCTTTTGTGGGGAAACGAGAAAAAGGCACGCGACGTACTCGAACAATTACCAGAAAACATTGAACCAGCGGACGTTTTGTGGTACGATCGATACTTTGGAGTGGACGGTTTGGGCTTATGGCGGTTTGAACTAACCGACCAGAGTCCATCTCAGTTGGCGAAGAGAGTTTCAAGCAGCTATTCGGGGTCAAAGAGGCATGCTTATTATCTTTCTATGGCTCAAATATACGATCTAATGAATCAGCCTGATTCATCACGTGTCTATTACGATTCTGCCCGGACATTCATTGAGGTCAAGATTCAGGAAGGTCATGATGATTTCCACCTGCACACAGACCTTGGTCTGGTGTATGCTTTTCTTGGTTTAGGAGATAAAGCTGTTTACGAGTGTGAGCGAGCTATGGAAATGATGCCTGCCTCTTCATGCCATTGGTGAAGTCCGCCGGTGGTCATGGTCATGGCCTACATTCACGTTTTACTGGGTGATTACGACCGCGCCCTTGATAGATTGGAAGAGGTATTATCTGTGCCGGCGTATTTTTCCTTAGCGAAGATGCAAGCTGACCCGCTGCTGGCTCCCCTCCACGATCACCCGCGCTTCCATGCTTTGATTGAGAAATACGAGAAGGTGAACAACACAGGCAAATGAATAGAGACAACGACAATACACAATCCTTCGTTGCGCTGATCTCGGGTACCGAAGTCGGTCACTACAAGATTGTCGAGAAGATCGGTGCCGGTGGCATGGGCGAGGTGTACCTGGCGGAGGATACCAAGCTCAAACGCAAAGTCGCCCTCAAGCTATTATCTCCCCATCTGTGTCAGGATGAAGAATGCCGTGAGCGTTTTAAACGCGAAGCCCAGGCCGCAGCCAAGCTCGACCATCCCAACATCGTGCCCGTCTACGAAGTAGGAGAGTTCAAGGACCGACCGTACTTTGCGATGGCGCATATACAAGGCAAATCCCTTCGAGCAGTTATCAAAGAGGGTAAGTTGTCGATCTCAGAGGCCGTTAAGCTGACCATGCAGATATGCGAGGGGCTGCACAAGGCGCATGAGTCAGGCATAGTTCATCGGGATATAAAACCTGCAAACATAATTATCGACCAAGAGAACAGGCCGCGCCTGCTTGATTTTGGCCTGGCGACTGTAACAGGTGCGAAGAAGCTGACCAAGACCGGTTCGACGATGGGAACCCTTGGTTACATGTCTCCCGAACAGATACAAGGGGAGAAGACGGATCATCGTTCTGACTTGTTCTCAGTGGGTGTCATCCTGTATGAGATGATCACTGGCCGCACTCCTTTTGAGGGCGAGTACGAGGCAGCGATTCATTTCAATATCGTCAACGAAGAGGCTGAGCCTCTTTCTCGTTACAAATCCGGTGTACCGGAAGCACTACAGCAAATCGTGGACAAGGCTTTGACCAAAGATGTCTCGCTTCGCTATCAGCACGCCGATGGGATGACTGCTGATTTGAAACGGCTCGAAGTCGGCTCCGGTCCGGCAAAGAAAAGTAAGCTTGGCCTGTGGGCGGCTGTTGTAGCGGTGATCCTGATCGTCTCTTTCACTATTGATCGGTTTGCGTTCAACGATCAAGCACAGTCCGATAAATGGAACGCTTCAATCGCTGTGTTGCCATTTCGTGATCTGAGCATTGGCCAGGATCAGGCGCATATCTGCGAGGGTATGGCCGAAGCTATTATTCGTCTATTAAGGCCGATTGGAGATATTAAGGTATCCGGTCTGACCTCGGTTTTGAGATTTGACGGCAGGGATATGCAGAAGATCGCAAGGGAATTGAAAGTCGAAACTGTTCTCGCAGGACGCGTGGCCATTGAGAACGACATCATTCGGATAAGTACCGAACTAATCAATATCGAGGATGGAAGACAGCTCTGGTCGGAGTCCTGGGAGCGTGAATCAAGGGGTATCTTTGCGATTCAGGATGAGATCTCACAAGCTATTGCCGAGGTGCTCCAGGTGCAACTGTCAAGCGAGGATGCGACAGCACCGGTGAAGCATGGAACAGAGAGTATCGAAGCTTATAACGCCTACGCGCAGGGACGGTTTTTCTGGCGCAAGCGTACACTGGACGGAACAATTAATGCCAAAGCGTTCTTCAAGCAGGCGATTGAGCTTGATTCCAACTTTGCCCTGGCCTGGTCCGGTTTTGCTGATTCCTGGACCCTCTTGGCGGAGTTCGATCCGGCATCATACCCCGATGCATATCCCAAAGCCAGAGAGGCGGCTCGGACTGCCATCCGCATTGATAGTACTCTGGCTGAACCTCATGCTTCACTGGGATTAGCGCAAAGGAAAGAAGGTGATATCGGTGCGGCTATAGAACAGTTTGAAATAGCGATGGAGCTGAATCCAGACTATGTGTGGACGCATATATGGTACGGGAGAACTATGGCCCAACATATGCGTCGGAAAGACATCTATATCAAACATATGAAAAAAGCACTGGCCCTTGACCCACTGAACATACCGGCTCTAAGCAATATTGCGGGCGTCTTATCAGATTCAGGACTGTTCGACGAGGCTGAGAGTTATTTCCTGAAGCTGTTTGAGGTTGTTCCAGAGAATACGCTAATCCGGACACGTTTTGCTCGTCATTATCAGAAAGCAAACCAATACGATAAAGCAATCGAACAGTATGAGACGGCGATTGAGATTGAACCGAACTACTGGAACCTGTACTACCAGTATGCTTCACTATTGGTGAATATCGATCAGGCTGAAGATGCTCCGGGTGTTTTTGAACGAGCAATCGCCTTAATGCCTGATAGTGCGGGTCTCTATTACGAGTTCGGAAGGTTACTGTTCTATAGACTTGGAAATACCAAAGAGGCCATTGATCGGTATAATCAGGCTATTGAGATAGATCCGCAACTTGATGTCGCGTACAATCTGCTCGCCTATGCGTATGACAAAGCGGGTGATTTTGACCAGGCTATAGCTGCCGTCCAGAAAGCAATAGAGATATCGCCCGAAAACGCTGGCTATATCGATACACGGGCTGACATATACTATTCCTTCGGTTACCTGGATGAAGCTATCGACTCCTACCGGCAATACATCAATGAGAAGCCCAACGACAGAATTAGTCTCGAAGATCTGGCCTCGGCTGCGATTTTCACTCGGCAGTATGATCTGGCTGACAGCGCCCACCGAGTCCTGGCCGAGCATGCCAGTGTTGAATATAGTGGCTGGGGCGAGTTCAAATCTGTAAACATACTGAGACATCAGGGACGTTTCCGGGAGACAGTTGAAGTGATGAAGGCCAAAGAGAAAATCATCCGGCAGGAGGTGGGAGTATCAAATCAATTAGGTGGTCTGTTCTGGAACCGAGCCCAGATTTACTTTGACTGGCTCAAAGACTATGACAAAGCCCTGGTGGATTTAGATTCCCTTGAGGCGAGCGGCCGTGCTGTAGATGATAGGCAGGTAGCGCACTGGCAACTAGAAAGCGCCCAGCTGGCTCGCCCTCTTGTCTATGCTATGATGGGTGAGTACGATAGCTGTGATTACTGGTGGGAGCAGGTAGATTCTGTAAAATATCGAAATTACTACTACGCCTGGATGGGTTACATCCAGTTAGAAAAAGGCAATGCTGATTCCGCAATTAAGTGCTTGCAGATACACAAAGGTGGAACGGTTTCTGGCGCCATTGAGAATGCCTGGCTTGGCATGGCGTATTTTGAGAACGAGCAGGTTGCCAAAGCGGTCGAATATCTGGAACAGGGTGTTTTCAGATACGATTCCGATAAAGGGGTTTACCCCGGTTACGCCGTGTGGTACCACTATCATTTAGCCAAAGCTTACGAGGCAGCGGGGCGCACAGAAGATGCAATCACACAGTACGAAACGTTCTTAGATATCTGGCAAAACGCCGATGAGGGTCTCGAATCAGTCGAAGATGCGATGTCACGCCTGGCGAAGTTGAAACATGGTCTTTAGGAGCCTATTATAGACGCCCATAAACGGTCACAATAGGGTGTAAGCCCTTGTATGACCCCTTCAACACGAGGATTGAGAATCTGAGCAGCGATTTATTAGTCTTGTTGATTATTACTTAGAGCCGTAAATTGCTAATTAATTGCGAAACTGAAATAGTTTCGACCTGCGTTTTTTCTCTCAACTTCAGGACGAGGTAACATGACATGGCACTCAGTGTATTTGACGACAAATCCAAAATGCCGCAAAAAGACGAGTTGGCAAAAGCTCTGGGACGCGCTGGCACGCATTGGGAGAACCTGAAAGGTCATCTGTCCTCAGAGTATGAACCGCTCACGGAAACATGGATATACTCTGGAAAGCCCTGGGGCTGGGCGTTGAAGTTGATGCATAAGAAGCGAGCTGTTCTATACCTCACACCTTGCGACGGATACTTCTTCGCCGGTTTCGCACTTGGGGAAAAAGCAGTGAAGGCTGCCCACCAAAGTGACTTGCCGGTTTCAGTTATGAACATAATTGACGAGTCAAAGAAATACGCCGAGGGAAGAGCTGTCCGTATTGAAATTAGGAATGCTAAGGCAGTCAGTGCGGTGAAGAAACTCGTTTCGATTAAGATGGCGAATTAGTATTAATTGCAGACGCTCTGTGATGATTGTCATAGTCATAGGGTTGGGAACAACCGTCTAGTCTACAGAAGTTCACTATGGTTCTCGAAAAAACGGTCACAATTTGGTCACGATAGGGTGTAAGTCGTTGTGCCACAACGAGAGCGTGGGTTTTAGTAATATCCGTTTAACCGAATGAATTAGAAACCCACTGAGAACGCATTTCAAATCAGCAGTTATGAAGGACTTAACGGGAATAGATTGCTAACAGCATGAAGAAGAATTCACATCACAGCCGCATGTCGGTTCGGTATTCTTGAGCTTACCAAGGAGGACACCATACGCGCAGCCCACACCGGATCGAACGGTAATGGAGGATTCAGGACAGTTTTGAGCACATGCACCGCATTCCATGCAGGCGTCGCGGTCGATTATTTTCGCCTTCTTGTTCTCAACTGCAAACACGGCCTGAGGGCAGACCATGACACAGAATTTGCATCCGCTGCAGGTTTCTGGAGCAAGATTAAGAGTTGTAACGTTCGGAAGATATCGCAATGTTACCATTATTGAGCCTTAAATGAATAGTCCCGTTATCCAGAGCACCAGACCAACAGTTGCCCCGACCAATTGGAGAGGAACAGCAATCCGCATTTCTTTGAGTACTCCTGATAATGAAGTATAGGTAGATGTGCCAGTGAAATTCATAGCAATAAAACTGCTCGACGCGACGATAATGAGTACCCACCCAGTAACCATGATATTGCTGAGAGGCACTTGTGAATGGCCTAACACAAGCCATCCAGCAAGAATCGCTAGGCAACTCCCGAGCCAAGCGCCTTTAACGGAGAAGGCACGACCGGGTAGCCAGGGTAGAAGCACCGGTACAAGAACACTTAGTGCAACATACAGGGTGAGCACCAGCGATGCGCTGGAGATACCAACAGATAATATCCGATCCAGAGAATATACTCCTGGACCGAACCCCGATAGCAATAGAAAACAGATTGCTGCGATAATCGCGTACTTGAAATGTAGCATCAGATCCGCTGGGACCAATACTATTCGATCCCACAACGGAAACCGTATACGCTGCATTTCTGGAGTGGCCCTTGATTCTGACTCAAGGAAAGCAGGGATATCCGAGGCGCGGATCGGTCCATATATTACTCGGAATCCTGAGCTCGCCTTGACCTCGTGAGCGGCTACTCCGGGTGCTCCAAGTTGTGGCAGGATCAGTTTGTGATGCGAAACGACTTTATCGAGCCTTACATCTTTGATTCGGTTCACTATTTCCTCTGTGCCGAATGTTCCCTTTCCTGCCGCACACCAGACGTTTATACCTTTGGTATCTAGAACCACTATCCAAGCGTGATTTCCATTCAGAGCTGAACGGAGTCGATCAAATGACATTTTGTAGTTAGCCGAAACAAATACCGGTGATTTTGCCGTGGGCTTTCCGACCGCGTACAATCCCGGAGGGACTGTATATTGCATTCGACCGAAGGTCCATCTTGCTTTCCACGAGCCGATTCGGTCTGAAATAAGAAGGGTTGTTTTCACCACCGGAACATCCCCCGCACCGCATCTTATCGTATCTATTATCCAGTCCTTACTCTTGATTGATGAGTTTTGACTCGACCCTGATATCGATGCCTCACTGTCATGGTCTGCCTGACTACCGCAACAAGCAGTCTCAGCGATTTTACACTTCTGCTTTTTCATCTCAATTATTGGAAGTTCTATTTACGCCATTCCCAGTAGATAGAATCCTGATATCAGCAGAACCACTCCCCCCACTATTCTGATTACCGATACGAGTTTGCTCAGCTTGGAGGTCATGAAGTTGACCCCGAGTCCCAATCCGAGTAAACCCGCCGAAAGAGGAAGACCCCAACCAATGGCAAATGCTCCTAATAATACAACCCCCCACCACATATTACCCTGAAGAGTCACTACACCCAGAACAACCGGTAAGACTGGATTGCAACAGGCAGAGCATGCTGTAGCACCACCTCCGACTGTGAATCCGAATAATATTGATTTGGCCGGTCCGTCTGAAGAGCCGCTGGACAAATTTGGAAACGCAGGAAGCTTGAATGGGATCAGCTTCAAACTGGCCAATCCAAATAACACCAATGAAAATCCTGCGAAGATCCTCCAATATTCGCCAACGGTTGACCCTATCGTCTGACTAACAAAACCAGCAAGAGCTCCCAGGATACCCATGGCGACAACTGTACCCAGCATGAAAGAGAGTGCACCTAAGGCCACATCCCGCTTCTTTATCCCTTCACCCTGTGAACCGGAATAGCCCGTTATCGCGCCAATCACTGCAAGATTACAGCATGATGTCAAAGACCCAACTAACCCCAGTAATAGTGCGGCGGTCACAACCACGGGGTTTATAGCGGGTGATTGGAGTATTTCACTTGCCCATTCTTCCAATTTATTTTCCTTTCTACGGACAACACGAGGATTTAACCATTGATGAATCTGATGTTGAGCCCGTTGTTTGAGTCCCGCAGGGTGTAGAACATGAAGAAGAGGATATCGGAGATGTTGCCGTCACAAACGCACCAAATAACCTCTCCTCGGTAAAGTCATCTGATAGGAGGGACGATGCGCAACTCATACCAATCACCGCCAAACATGGAAAAGACTCAGCTGTATGCAACTCGATCAGCCGAGCGTAGGCCGGTGAGGATGGATTGACGACGACGAGATCAGTGCGCTTGCCCTGAGCTTGAAGCTTGTTAATTGCCGGTGATACTTTGTCCCTGAGTTCCTGTGTATGTCCCTCGTGATCGCACGGAAGCAACGCGAATACTGCTTCCCGATTTCCAACCAACTCTGTTAGCAATTCATCCTTCACTTGTGCAGTAGCACATCCTGCTCCAGATAAAGCTAGCGGATCAATTTCTGCTAAACTAATCTGGCTATTATCATTATTGTACCAACCTGTCTTTTTTGCTACAACTACCATTGCCAAAACAAAAGCAGCTAGAATTATTACACTAGAAAGCAATTTCTTAAAATTGGAATAGTTCATTCCACCTGAGTTATTTTCTTTAGGGTCACAACACCCGGAACTACCAGATAAGCTCAAACCTTCAGGTCCACATCCACAGTCTAAGTTCGATTCGGTTTGAATTATTATGGGGAGTGGTTCTGTAATGCTGCTATCAGTATTTTTATTAGGCAAAATGTTGTGTGGATTCTGCCCCTGTTTAGACTGAGGTTCAGACAACATATCCCTTTTTGGTTTTAGACCAATGAATTGTCCAATCTGTTCTATAATCTGATCGTCACTCGGGAAGGCTTGGCTGCATTGACTGTTGTTAGAATACAAGACGTCATTATTAGTGGATACTTCGAAGATACCATTGTGTCCTTTGACAAGTGTGACCTTGACGTCAAATGCTGATTCAATTGTCGCCGCCAAACTGGTGGCCCGGGGCAAAAATCCTCACTCCACGCAATAAGTGATTAGTACATGGTGTTTTGGCAGGTTCATAAAAATTCCTTTCCAATATTATTCAATCTCAGGCCCGTATCATAGCTGGATAATTTGCTGTTGTTGAGCATCAAATAGTGATAACAGCCCTTCCAACGTTTTGACATTGATAGTACATTCGACAGTACGACCTTGACGACTCATGGAAATCAGACCGGTGCGCCGCAATTCCTTGAGATGATGGGATACGGTTGATGGTGCTATTCCAAGACCGTCTGAAAGTTCACCAACGCAGGCCCCCATGCCGGCGTCTGTTGAACAGGGTTTCTCTAAACCACAGCAATTTATCAACCTCAAGAAAATTATGAGTCGATTGGGATTGGATAAAGCCCCAAACATCTCACTGAATCGCTCAACTTCTATAGTTCGATAATTCGACATATATCGAATATAATGGATTCCGAATATTTGTCAAGAAATACTCGGATTTTTTTTAGTAGAGGGCTATACGCTTTCTGACGGTTGTATAGTCTTCACCAATTCAATTGAAGAGTATAAGCCAAACAAAACGGTCACAATTTGGTCACGATAGGGTGTAAGTCGTTGTGCCACAAGGCGAATATGGGCAGCAGCCAACCGACACCTGTTCGATTCTCCACCCCTCCGCCAATTTCATTGGCTTCACACCTGCGGACGGCACCCACGGATCTCGTCCGGGATTAATGCGACAACAGAGTTTGCTCGACCTTCAGACATTGTTTATAATATCCATCGAAGGCCTTCCGTTCATTGTTGAACGCTCAGGTCGTAGTAAGGATGAAATCGTTTAACATGCGTCCTCAGAAGACGGCGCAACATACAGAGTAAAGGTTATACATTTTATGTAAGTTTGCGTCGCTGCTTGGCGCACTATGTTAGGCGATCTATTTCTATTGGGAATTATTAGGCGGATACGCAGTAACCTGATTATTGTAGTGAAAGATTCTTCATCATGAAATTCATTGCTGCCCAGATTCTTTACTTTACCCGAAGTCGCACAACTAAGAGAAACTTCAAACTTCTATTCAAGTTTCTTTTTGCGTTGACAATGCTGGTGGTGACATACAGCATTTTGTTTCACTTCATAATGCTTTATGAAGATAAGGAGTTTAGCTGGATTACAGGTTTCTATTGGACACTCACTGTAATGTCCACGCTTGGTTTCGGTGATATTACCTTTGCGAGCGATTTAGGCAAGTCTTTCACGCTGCTTGTACTCATGTCCGGCATTCTTTTTCTTCTCGTCATGTTGCCCTTTACCTTCATTCAATTTTTTTATGCCCCATGGCTTGAAGCCCAATCAAGGGCTAAAACTCCACGGGAATTGCCGGAAAGCACAACAGGACACGTGATCCTGACAAGCTTTGATCCCATAACCATGAACCTTGTAGAGAAACTTAAAAAATATGATTATGAATATGCCGTTATCGCCCCTGATTTGCATCGTGCGTTGGAGCTCTATGAATTAGACTTCAAGGTAGTCGTGGGAGATCTAGGTGATCCTGAAACATATAAGCGTCTCCGCATACAAAATGCCGCTATGCTGGTCGCCAACAACGATGATATGACCAACACAAATATATCCTTTACGGTCAGGGAGATAACTGAAAAAGTACCCATCGTTACTAATGCCAATGCGGATGATTCTATCGATATTCTGCAGCTTGCCGGCAGCACTTATGTCTTTCAGTTTATGAAGATGCTTGGAGAATCCTTGGCGCGAAGAACGCTCGGAATGAGTATGGGGGCAAATATTATCGGAAGATTCGATAAGCTTCTCATCGCCGAGGCATCTGCGATGCGAACGCCACTTGAGGGAAAAACCCTCCTTCAAAGCAATCTACGAGAAAATACCGGCGTAACAGTTGTCGGGCTTTGGGAGAGAGGCCGATTCAGAATTCCAGAGCCACAAACTCGAATTGATTCCACGACTGTGCTTGTACTGGCCGGTTCAGCTGAACAACTGAAAAAATATGACGAGGTCTTCTCCATTTACCGTGATTATCATACCACCGGTGCTCCTGTTCTCATATTGGGTGGCGGTCGGGTCGGACTCGCAGCAGCACAGCTATTGGAAGAGCGGCAGATCGTTTACAAAGTAGTGGAGAAGAATTCGAAACTCATTCGAAATGACAACTATATTCAAGGAAATGCAGCCGATCTCGAAACCTTGAATCGGGCCGGAATAAAGGAAGCTCCATCCGTAATTATTACCACTCATGATGACTCCATGAATATTTATCTCACCATCTATTGCCGTCAACTGCGATCCGATATACAGATTGTCAGCAGGGCAAACCTGGACGGAAATATTACCAAACTGCACAGGGCTGGAGCAGACCATGTCATGTCACATGCCTCCATGGGAGCTAATACTATAATTAATCTTCTAAAACCCAATAAATTACTAATGTTTGCAGAAGGACTGAACATCTTCCGCACGCCGGTACACTCATCCCTGGTGGGAAAATCTCTTGCTGAAAGTAATATCCGGAAAGAAACAGGCTGCAGCGTGATAGCTATTGGTAGAGAAAACGAATTGAATATCAACCCCGAACCCTCGATTTTGCTTCGCGGGCATGATGAAATGGTCTTGATTGGGACCAGCGATGCGGAAAAACGTCTTATGGACATCTATCAATAACCGGGCAACAGGGGGGCAACTTTTGAGTCGAACTTCACAAAAGGTTCTGGGACACTTATATTATAGACAAGTTGAACACTAGTGTGAGAATTCTGTCTGATAAATAGTCCATACTATTTATCGCTGACCTTCCATTTGGCTCGGAATCAATCGCGGACATACACCTCGTATGTGTACGATAACGTCTGCTCCTGGCCAGGCTTCATTTCAAGCTCCCACACTAGCATATGATGTGGATTCACCCGTTGCAGTCCCTTGGCCGTACGTATGTCCCTGGCTTGAGGAATAGTCTCAAGCACCTCTCCGGACAAATTCTTCGTCACTTCCACAGTTGCACTTTTGCCCATCCGATTCCGCAACTTCAGTTCCCCTTTCACCTTGATGAGGTCATGGGAGTACCCATGAAATGACGCGGCCTTTCGGACGCGCTCTAACTCCACCTCGGCCTTTTCGGCCAGAACGTTCATCGCTCGATTGATGCGTATTGTGGTCTCGGCGCCTGGTGCTGTGTAGTAACAGATATCCTGTCCGGTAAACTGGCCGGCATTGACAAACTCAGCGGCTGCCGTAGTCCAGGGCATCTCCATGTTGTTGACCAAACGGCAGGAATGCCACACTTCCTCGGCAAGAGCCTGTTCGTCGTTACCACGATTATGCCGATATCGTTCGTTGTTGTCGAGCATATCGGGAATCTTCCAAATGTAAATATGCTTGTACGGCACCTCGGCTGTAAAAAGTGGAAGGCAGGCGGTTTCCCCTCGGAGCAGGGTGAAGTTATCGACCGGATAGAAGAACAGATCTTCAGCCACAAGACCTTCCCGCGCCGTGGAATATCCGGGCATAGGTGCGCTCATGTCATTGTCAAACATCGCAACGTTTGACAGCACAGCCTGCTGCATCATCATATTCCCACGCGAGCCCGATTCACTTCGACCGCTTGTCAGCGCCCTTAGAAAGCCCGCAAGATCCTGGCTCATGGCCACCGGGCTGTTAACGTCGCCGAACTTAATATTCGGAAAACCGGTTACCAAATCAAGATGGATTTTCTGCAGGTCAGCCACCTCGTTGATGACAACCGCCTTGGCGCTTAGCTTGGCAGTTTCCGGGTCCGAGATGTCGATCAAATAGCTCGGCGACCAGGTGATCCCTCGGGCAAGATAACTTACGCCAATTTCTTTTCCCGGTGCCGCAATCTCCAACTCCATTCGGATAGTCGGCTGTTTCGATATGGTCGGAACCACAGTAGTGATGTCGTCACTTTCAAAATCCGCACGGATGATTGACCCTGCATTGAGGGCGACAGTTCCCCCCTTTGTTCTGATGACAACCAGTGAGGTCGCTTGATAAGGTTGAATCCGACTTGCCGAAGATGAATACCTGATGTCCATAAAGTAAGGATTCAGGGACTCAGCAGATTTGTCCTCCGGGATGATTTCGACGATTATACCGTTGATCGTGGGCATGTCTTTCGAGCCAGTGCTAATAACGACTTTCCGGCCCGGATTGGCTTGAAGAAGCTCGATAATGCTGCGTGCAGGTACACTCTCTTCAACATCCGCCATGTTCGAGATTAACGAACGGACCTTTACGTCTTCCGGATATCCTACCCAGAACGTGCCATGCGAAGGTACAGGAAGCTGACTTACCTTGATTGTAGTTGCCTCTTTCGGCAGGATCGCGGACGAAGCGAAGTATCCCAGCCCGTTCTTGAATAGAGCAACTCGCTCGATCTTGACGTCTACATCCGACACCTCACTTGCAATCGCCTCAATCGCTGTCAGCATGACCATCACGGAGCATGTTATTCCGATCAGTCTCCACCATCGTCTCTCACTCAATTTAATCTTCATGATTTCGCCTTTCACTAATGTTTCAGCTACTAGCGGTATGAACTGCTGCGTAACCGTCAGTTCACCTCTCTATGCAAATCGGATAACGTACATTGAAATTCATACCACAACCTCACTATTAGCAATAAAAAAGCGATTTTAATTTGGTCACGATATGATCACAATACGGTGTAAGTACTTGTGTTACAATGCGAATATAGGTACCAGCCAGGGGATGCCTGTTTGGTTCCCCCCCTCCAATATCATTGGCTTTTCTACTGCGGACAGCGGCCACAGGTTATGAATTGTTTTTGGGCAGACAGGGGCGTCTACCGCCTATGGGAAAGTAAGTCAGAGATGGTTCTTGAAAAACTCAAGCTGGTCACCTACGGCTTTCTCGAAGTGGCTCCCAATGTAGATATCAAAGTGACCGATGGGATAGCGTTTCACTTCTGCATACTTCCTTAGTTCTTCCTCGGTTTCGGTCCCTATGGGAGCTAAGCTATCATGATCACATATCTGAATCAGAACCGGACAGCTCACGTTGCGAATGTGTTTGACCGGGTTGAATCCGTGTGACCGCAGAATAATACGGGCACATACTTCATTAACGAAACTCTCTGATCCAACCTTGCTGTAGCCGTCATAAGCATCTGAAGTAGGGAAAAAAGCCATAGTTCCAGGTTTACCTACGATAGGTATTTTGTGGGGTGAAAGCCCAAGGCGCGACCTCATTAGATCACGTTGGGCGTGAACAATGAGACGGAGAAGGTGTCTGATGCCCAATGTCCTTCTAAACATCTTCATTGAGGCTTTGTGATCCAGCCCTGCACAATGTGAGACTACACAGGCAATGTCTTTATCTTTGGCAGCGATTACAATACCATATCCACCGCCTCCAGAGGTTCCCCACAAAGCTATTCTTGCCGGATCAACCTCCTTGCGACTCCGAGCATACTTAATCGCTTCTTCATGATCTTCCAGTTGATAACGGATCAAAAACAGTTGCCTGGGTTGACCCTCGCTCTCGCCAAAATGCCGGTAGTCGAATGTCAACACCACATAGCCGGCTTTCTGGTAACGAATTGCATATTGCTCCAGGAGCATGTCTTTTATCCCTCCAAAACCGTGACCCATGATGATACAGGGAACAGGAGCAGAGAGTTTCCCCGGTAGATACAGCCAGGCACTGACGGACGTTCCCTTGACCTGAAAAGACACATCTTCTCTTGGCAGTGATGGTATCGCGTCTACGTCGTTGGGTAACTGCTTCGCTCTATTCAGGCGTTGCTTGGGAACCGATAAGCAGGGGGCCAGGGCAACTATGAGAAGGTAAATCACAAACACACCAAGGAGAATACCGATCCCCTGCAGAAACGTCACTATCATATCCATTCTCTATACTCCTTTCCCGTAATATGCCAGAATGAATCCGGACCTGCAGTCTTTCCAGTCTCATCAGGGCAATGAGGTGTTCGTATTATATGTGAAATACTGTGCCAGCTGCAAGTGCATTTGACCACGATTCTCAAGAACAGGATACTCTACAGGATACTCAAATGGTATGTGCGATGATGCTTGAAGTGTGTTGATGAATATGCGTGCTCACAACTGTGGCAGCATCGGTCATTGGAGATAGGGAAGAGGATACGATACGATTAGGCCACAATGTTCTTGCGAATAGGGTCTCAGTTTTCTATATTATGATCACGACAAGCATTTTTCAAAGACACGGAATCTACTGGATTGACTACTGGGTCAGCGGCAAGAGATTTCGGATATAGACCAGTAAGTCAAACAAGAACATCTGAAGATCAAGCTCTTTAAGGGCGAAATTGATGTCATGTAACTAACCAGTCGACGATCTTCAGTTACTAAGTTCTTCCAGGTTACTTTCTCGATTAGCCCTTTTGCAGAAAGGGTTTAAGGTGGTAGCGGGTGCACCTTTGTGAACTTCCATCATCATTCTTAGCGAACGCAGGTATTATTCTGCGTGGATCAAATCATCTTAAACGGTCTGTTGCCGTAGATGGGTCACTATACCTATTTGAGTCATGTGTGCAGGGTGAGGGAGTGCATCAATCTGATTAATTCTGTGATTGACACTAAACTGGCAATGAGAGAGGAGGAAAGTATTATAGATAAGAATGACTATTTTGTTGGCAATGTTGAGTGAGGCTTGAAACTACCGGGAGGTCCTAGTGAAACAGCTCCGTATTCTTATGTATATATTGGCAGTATTGTGCTTGTTCGCAGCAACTTCGTTTGCGCAGCTCAGTAAAGGGGGAACACCCCAGAGTTTCCAACAACCTTCGAAGTCCCTTATCGATGCCCGGGTTATGGCCCCGGTTGATGTGGAGGCAATGCTGGTTGAAGATGATATCGAGGAACAGGAAGGTCTTCCGTTCCGTTTTGGCGCTCCCCATGACGTCAACTACAGTTTGCAGAGTTCCGGTGAATGGGAGAAGCTCCCTGATGGTTCAGCGATCTGGCGTCTACGTATTGTGTCAGAAGGTGCGTACTCAATCAACCTTATCTATGACAACTTCTATCTGCCTCCGGGTGCAGAACTTTTCGTTTACAGTGAAGATCGCGAGATGATTCTCGGTGCTTTCACCGGGAGAAACAATAAAAGCAGCGGTCTGTTTGCGACTGCGCCAGTGAAAGGCGATGACATTACCGTTGAGTATTACGAACCGGCTGATGTGCAAGGCCAGGGTCATTTCACAATCACCCGCATTGTGCATGCCTACAAAGATATTTTCGGTTTCGGCGGTGATAAGTACGACAAGGCCTATGGCAGTTCCGGCTCCTGCAACAACAATGTCAATTGCCCGGAAGGTGCCGACTGGCAACTCGAAAGCCGGGCCGTAGCGATGGTACTGTTGGGCAATGGCACCAGGTGGTGCTCTGGTTCTATGATCAACAACGTCCGCCAGGACGAGACGCCATATTTCCTCACGGCTAATCACTGCCTGAGCGGTGAAGAGAACTGGATCATCATGTTCCGCTATGAGAGTCCAACATGCGTTAACGAGGATGGTCCGACCAACTATACGGTTCATGGAACAACACTTCGTGCATCGAATAGTTACTCCGACTTTGCCCTGGTCGAACTGAGCGAGATCCCGCCTACCAACTACAACATTTTCTATGTCGGTTGGTCGAATGTGGATGTTGCTGCCAGCAATGCGGTGGGAATACACCATCCCTCCGGTGATATCAAGAAGATCTCATTCGAGAACGATCCGCTAACGTCGACAACTTACTTAGGTACTTCCGGTGAATCACACTGGCGAGTCGAGAACTGGGACGATGGTACAACTGAAGGCGGTTCTTCAGGATCGGCTCTATTCGACCCGAGCCACAAGCTTGTCGGCCAGTTGCACGGCGGTTATGCGTCCTGTACCAGCCCTACGGCTGACTGGTATGGTAAGTTCTCCGATTCGTGGGATTACGGGAGTAGTGCTTCGACTCGTCTGAGGGACTGGCTGGATCCGGATAACACCGGTACTACCATTCTTAACGGGTACGACCCATTTGGGGAGACCGTCCCTGTCGCGAACTTCTCCGGTTCACCGACATCAGGCAACTACCCACTGACAGTTGACTTCACCGACCTTTCTACCGGCACCCCGACCTCGTGGGATTGGGATTTCGGTGATGGGGTAGGTACTTCGACAGCCCAGAATCCTTCCTACATCTATGAAGCTGTTGGAGTGTATACGGTGACGCTTACGGCGACCAACTCCTTTGGCTCTGACACGAAGATCGAAACCGGCTACATCACGGTTACCGAACCGGGAGTCACAGAGAAGGCCTACGCCCAGTCTGAGACCTCGGTCCTGGGAACGTTCAGCGGCACGTTTGCTAATACTTTTGCTTCGGACAATTCCTATGAGGTGATCACCGAAGGGATATCGAGTTCTCATCCCCGTAAGACAACCAGCGAGGCCGAGCACAGGTGGACCTTTAGTATCAATGGTAGCGGTAGTAATTATATGTTCTATGTCGAGACTTACCGTACGGCCAACTCGGAAGGCGATGATTTCGCCTTCGCATACTCAACCGATGGTGTTAATTATAACTCGCTAGTGACAGTTGCATCGACAACCGAACAGGTCTACTCGGTCGCATTGCCGAATTTGTCCGGAACAGTGTATGTCCGGGTCACCGATGGCAACCGATCCTGGGGCAATACATCATTAGAGTCGATATTTGTCGATCAGATGTATTTCGAGTATGAGACAACCCCTGGACCGCCGGTGGCTGAGTTCTCCGGTGCACCTACTTCCGGACCAGCTCCGTTGGATGTTAGTTTCACCGATCTTTCAACCGGTTCGCCGACCAGTTGGGCGTGGACCTTTGGCGACGGCGGTACATCAACCGCTCAGAACCCGAACTACACCTACACTGCCAACGGTACCTACACGGTCAGTCTGACTGCGACCAATGCCTATGGTTCGGATGGCGAAACCAAGGTGGACTATATCACCGTGGCCGACCAGTCGTTTGATATGCACGTCGATGATATTGCGGTGGGACGACGCAAGGTTGGCCCCAATTATCTTGGCACCTGTACAGTGACCATTCTCGAAGCCAGCGATTTGGCCGTCTCCGGGGCAACCGTCTATGTTACTGCCACCGGCCCAACCGGTGGAAGTTACAGCGGTGCGACCGGTGCTGATGGTACTGTCTACTTTGAGACCGCTGGGTTCAAGAAGCCACCAGGTGAGTGGTGTTTCGAGGTGACCGATGTCACTCACGCTACCTACACTTACGACGCCGGTGCCAACGTGGTTACCAGAGCGTGCGAGAGCGGACCGGTGTACAAGAGCCAGAAGGACGGAAATCAGTCTTTGCCGACTGAGTTCACTCTGGAGCAGAACTACCCGAATCCGTTCAACCCGACTACCGATATCCAGTTTAGCTTGCCCGAAGCCGGGTACATCAAGCTGGAGGTCTACAATCTCGTTGGGCAGCGTGTTACAGTTCTTGCCGAAGGCGAGTTCTCAACCGGGAATCACACGGCTACGTGGGATGCTTCTCGCTTTGCCAGTGGGGTGTACTTCTACCGTCTCAGCACTGAGACGATGATACTCACCAAGAAGATGGTATTGCTGAAATAGGTATAACTTGCAATAGGTTAAAAAAGGACAGGCCCGAAAGCCTGTCCTTTTTTTCACTCGAAATATGGTCACCTATATGGTGTAAGTCTTAGTTATTACTACAGGTTAGTGTCTGGTGTTTGTCACATATTTTCTTCTCGATCAATCGGATGATTTATAAAGAAAATCGCATGCCGTAGAAAAACCCGCCGCCCCAATCTGGATTTTACTATCGTCTGCATGACAATGTTATGCTATGTTCTTGATTATTACTTCATAACCAGTTGTTCTTGTTATCAATAACAAATTGCTTGAAGGCTATCGGTTTTTGCCCTGTTACATTTTCTACAGTATTAGTAATTTCTTCAGCATAACCTTCTACAATAGTATGATTTAAGCTAATCATCAGGTCGATTATGAATGGAGGGAATTGTATCTCTTTCATTGCGTTTATAGCTGCTTCATCGGGAACTGCAACATATTGAGATTCTTTCCCTATCACCTCGTTCATTTGGGCAACAGCTTCAGCATATGAGAGGTTTTCACTTCCAGTAATTGTAAGCGTTTGACTTTTATATTTTTCCGGATTAAGTAAAACTTCCACATTAACTGCAGCAATATCTCTCAGATCGACCCAGCCTATTTTCCCGTCACCTGCCGGTTGATAGATTGTTCCATTTTTATAATCATCAGTGAAATAGTTGATGAAATTCTGCATAAAGAACTGTGGGGCCGTAATAGTATAATCGATACCACTATCTTTTACGTCTTGATCGGTTGCCTTGAGAAGTTCAATAACCTTCAACGATGAGTCTATCTTGGCCAGTGAACCACTTGAGCGTACGATATGCTTCACGCCGGTAGTTATTGCGGCAGAAATTACATTCTTGCCCCACTGGATCATATCGGGGTGGCTCGGCAACACCATAAAGAGAGTGGAAATGCCCTGCATTGCTTTTTCGAGCGAAGCAACATCAGCAAAGTCAATAGATACAGACTCAACCCCATCTATCGCTTTACCGCTTGTTCCAGCTACAAAGTCAGCACCCTTGTTTTTTAACAACCGTACAATATTGCTACCAATATTACCAGTAGCACCTGTGATTAAGATTCCGTTCTTCATTGTCATTACCTTTCATTTCTTCTGATTGCTTCATTTCATCTCTCCATTAATTTCTTGACATATTATAAGGAATAGTATATATTATTGCAAGTAGTCATGAATTAGTTGCCTAGTAAGGATAATATGACTTTTATTGTATGACAACGCTTTATGAGTGAAAAAAATATTATAAATTATGTAAATTGTCCTGTTACATACTGCATGAGTATGATTGGTGGTAAATGGAAAACTATTATTATTTACCTGATCTCAATTGGTGTTAACCGTTTTGGAGTGATGCATCGAAGTATCGAAGGTATCAGCAAGCATATGCTGACTACCCAACTGCGTGAGTTAGAAAAAGATGGCATTCTGAAAAGAAAGATATTTGCAGAAATCCCACCGCGAGTAGAATATTCTATAACCACCAAAGGCGAAACACTCTCCCCAATAATAATTAGTATGAAAATCTGGGGAGAGAAGAATATGGTGAAATCGAAGCAGTAATATCAACAGTTGTAGATGGGAGTTAACCGAACGAATTGACAATCGATTGGCATGGATAGAAAAAGAGCATATTTTTCCGGTGTGTCCTAACCCTGCGACTTATTTTGACTCCCCGATCTTGTCTTACTATCAGCGAAGCTGCTTATTTCTCTCATGTATCAAGGGTAACAACTCCCAAGAGCTGGTACCCTTGCGGACCAAACTACATCACACTCCCAATTTTTTCAACGTCGCAGGAATGTCATTGAAAGTCTTGCAGGCGTGTGCACCGGCATCGGCCAGCATTTCCAGTTTCTCCTTAGCCGTTCCCATTTTGCCTTCAACGATCGCACCAGCGTGACCCATCCGTTTGCCAGGAGGGGCGAAAACGCCGCCGATCATAGCCAGCACGGGAGTCTTCATGTCAGGAATCACTTCGCAGGCTTTTTCCTCATAGACACCACCGATTTCGCCGCTCATTACGACTGCCTTGGTGTCGGGGTCATCCTCGAACTTGAGCAGAATTTCATCAAATGTCGACCCCAGAATGGGGTCGCCGCCCAGTCCCACACACGTCGTCTCGCCGTAACCGGACCGTGTCAATGTGTCGGCGACGTAATAGGTGATGGAACCTGAGCGCGACACAGTTCCTACCCGTCCGGGCGTGAAAGCGATATCCGGCATAATGCCGAGATTGGCTTGACCGGGGGAGATGATGCCGGCGGTGTTGCCGCCGATAACGGTTGTGCCGTGCGCGATTGCTTCGCGACGAACATACAGCATGTCGTGGATTGGAATATGTTCCGGGATAACAACCAGGAATTTGATACCCGCCCGGATTGCTTCAATAGCCGCTTCCATTACGAAACGGGCCGGAAGGAAAATAGCTGACACATCAGCGCCGGTTTTTTCGACACATTCGGCGACGGTATCGAAGACCGGTCGTCCGTTGATTTCCTGACCACCCTTGCCGGGGGTAACGCCGCCGACAATGTTGGTGCCGTATTCGATCATCCGTCCGGAGTGGAATTTGCCCGCGCCGCCGGTGATGCCCTGAATCATTACGTTGCTGTTCTTGGTTACCAGGATAGCCATCACTTGCCCCCTTTCGCCTGTTGGGCCAGTTCAACGGCACGTTTGGAAATCTCCTCGATAGGGGTCTCGATGCCATGCGCTTCGACCAACTTAAACAACTCCGGATTCTCCTCTTTAGCTTTGGCGAACATGCGTACCCCTTCCTGCCACATGTTGCCAGTCATACGCATGACCAATGGCTTAGACAGGCCGTGATCCTTGAGAAACATGATCACACCCGTGGCGAAATCATCGCAGCGACTTATGCCGCCAAAACGAGCACCGAAAATAGCATCGACGTTGGGGTTTTCATCGAGCAGGACGAGCATTTTGGCAATTCGTTCCGGGCTTGGGCCGCCGCCGGAGTCCATGAAATTGGCCGGCTCGCCGCCATAGTAGTGAATGAAATCGTTGCCCATGATGCCAAACCCCGCCCCTCCGGGAAACATGCCGATATTGCCATCGAGGTCAAGATAGGGGATACCCCATTCGGTCGCCTGCTGTTCGCGAGGGCTCATTTCGCCCTCTTCGTGACGCATCTCGATGCCCAGCTCCTTTAGTTCCGGGTGACGGAAGACAGCGTCATCATCAAGCGAAACACGGGCGTCGGCGGCTATCAATTGATCGTCAGCAGTAAGAACCAGCGGGTTGATCTCGACGAGCTTAGCGTCGTACTTGCGAAACATGTTATACAGATTCACAATGATAGGAGCAGCATTCTTCAAGAGAGCAGAAGGGATACCGATCTTCTTGGCGATGTCGATGGCGTCAAAACCGAACAGGTCCTGGTCGATGCGTAGTTCTTTCTTGAAAATCTTGTCCGGATTCTTAGCAGCGGTTTCTTCTATATCCACACCGCCCTCACCCGAAGCAATCACTACCAGTGTATAGTTGGCGCGGTCGATTGTAACACCGAGGTAGTATTCCTGTTTGATGTCCAGCTTTGGCTCGATAAGGACACGCTCAACGGGGAAGTTTTTAATCTTCAGTTTGAAAAGTCCCTCGGCGGCAGTGCGAGCTTCATTGGCTCCGTCAGCGAGTTTGATTCCTCCCGCTTTACCGCGTCCACCGGTAAGCACCTGGCTCTTGACGGCGACTGCTGTGCCGAGTTCGTTAACAGCGGAGAATACTTCATCCGGTGTTGTCGCGAGGCGACTATCCGGTATTGGGATTCTGAATTTCTTGAAGAGCTGTTTGCCTTCAAATTCGTATAATCTCATGCTTCCAATCTTTCCTTCGCAGAGGCACACAGGTGCCCTTGATTTTCAGTTAGGCCAATTTATGTTGCGGGTGGTTTTTGTCAACAGGAATCGGGGGGAGGTTTTGTGTTGTGAGAATGGACAAATCCAGGTATATTACGTCTAACTAGGAAATGATGCGAGGGGATATTATGATGAAGTTCTCAATAATAATCATGTTGGTAATGCTTACTGCCGGGATAGCCAGGGCGATTGAGTATGAGGTCGTATATCAGCAAGTTATCGACGGGGCGGAGGGGTATTCTTCGGTCTATCCACTGGTCACTCCAACTGATCAACTAGCTGGATTTGTTAATACCAAACCCCTCGATTCGACACTGTACATCCTCGATTTGTGTGGAGACTCGGCCGTTGCAGTGTCTTTGGACTATGTCCCAGTTCAGGCCATTGCTCGGTACGGAGTAACTACTGATACGATCTTTGTTTACTCCATCTCGGACGCCGACAATATACAGGGTCTTCCTCCCCCCGAATTCCGTATAGGCTTGACCACCATAGTAGCGAGCGAAGTGACAAACTACTCTATTGAACCCGTTATCTGTTCAGACGGTTATTACATGCCTATCCTAACCAGTTTTCTAAGCAAGATAAGCTTCGAGCCGCTATGGAGTTTGAATCCAACGAAGTTGGTAGTCTATACATCAGTCGGGATCGAGGACCACATAGTTACTATGGGGGTCCATTATTATTCCTGCAAGCTGATTACCGAGTACAATTTGTGCCTTGACACAGAATTGAGTCGGGTAACAGCGGATGGGTTGGTTCATGGACTGTTCTCGAACGCCTCCGCTGCAGGTTCTGCAACTAAGAGGCAGCGTTCGTATATAGTGATGGATGACCCTTGGAATAGTTATACGGTACATGAAGCTCGTGTCCAGGTCCGCGACTACGACGGTTCAACGATCATTCTTCAAAGCTCCGAGAATGGAGGATCACGTTCACTATTCGCAGAGGATTTTCTTCCCTCCCGGCCCTATGATGAACTAATAAGCCATGGCTATCTGCATGATCTTCTCGATCTTCACGCTGACGAAAATGTCTGGCACCTCGCATGCTATAGCTTCGTTGGGGGCATCCCTCAGGAAGAATGGTACGTTGAGACTTCAAATGAACTCAACATGGAATACTACTTCCAGCGGATGAATACTCTTATTGGTCGGTGTTCTGACCGCTGGCTCAAGATATTAGATTGTGCCAGCGGTGAGTGGGTCGATTCAGTTCAGTTGGATCGATCTCTGAACGACATTGCGTACTTCGAGTCCAATGGGGGAGAGGCCTTAAACCTCCTCGGACGTGTACATGACACGATCTTCGTCTACAAATTTCAGACAAGCACCGATATCGAAGATGGCCCTGTTGGCTCCTCGCTTCCAGAGAGCTTTGTTCTTCACCAAAACTACCCGAATCCGTTTAACAA
This sequence comes from Candidatus Zixiibacteriota bacterium, assembly GCA_019038695.1. Classification (NCBI taxonomy): domain Bacteria; kingdom Pseudomonadati; phylum Candidatus Zixiibacteriota; species Candidatus Zixiibacteriota bacterium. The sequence continues at coordinate 143,121 of JAHOYZ010000026.1, read as the reverse complement.
CTCTTGTGTAATTCGTTTGGACAATCAGGTAAGACAATATGTCAGCCTGAAGATATATTCGTTGCTGGGCCGGCATGTCAAAACGCTTGTGGATCGTCAGTTGTCGGCTGGGAGCTTTTCGTTCACATGGGATGGGCTGAATTACATGAGGAAGCAGGTGGCGTCAGGTCTTTATCTGGCCAGGCTGGAAACGACGAACGAATCCTCAAGCATCAAGATGCTGCTTATCAAATAGCCTATTCGCCCTTACTTGTATCCACCGGCTCCGGATCAATGCGCAGCCGGAACTCAACGCCACCATTATGGAAATCGATCATACGACGGGGACGGTTTACCTTCGATGGATTAATACAATGTTCCGGCGCACCGGTCCGCGTTGGAAAGAGCCTTGAGCCAGCTTCTGGTTTTGTCCCCACATAGTCGAAGACCTGTCTGGAAATAAGCAACTTGTTGCCGGTACGACCGGATATTGTATTGTCGGTGCAGTCTTCCCAGAAGAAGAAAATCTGTACTGCGGTGTCAGGCTGGTCGAGAACATGCTCGTTTGACAGAACCAATTTTAGCAGGGAAGCTTCGCGATTAAATCCAAAACAGACCGGTTGGTCAGCGCCAGACGCCATATCTGCCAGGGCAACCGTTTGCCATAGTAACGGTGGGTATCCCTCGCGGTTGGCAATAATGATCTGGCGGGCGGAAAAATACTCCCAGCGGCATGAGTCATATATCTCACCCGGTAGAATCTCGACTATGTCCACCATTGGATTGTCAATCCCGATTTTGAAATCAAATCCTGCCAGTGGTGCACCGGTTGCATCGAGTGTCACAAATAAAGTGTCGCTCAGGGTCATGTTTTCGATTGTCATTCGTCCGATCGAGACGATCATACTACCATCTTCGATCAAACTATCGGTAGCAGGCAGGGTGGTGCTGTCGCCGGGAACCACCGGGTCGGCCCAGACAAGGGAAGGCAGGAGGAGAACTAATATGAGCAAGGTCCTTTTCATAACGAGCACACTCTCTCTATTGTACCAGGAGCATTTTTCGGGATTGGACGGTGTTACCTGCTGTGAGACGGTACAGGTAGATGCCACTACCAACCGGACGGCCATCATGATCGCTGCCGTTCCATACAGTGCTTTCCCTCCCAGGTCCTCCTCGACCTACGAAAGTTCTGACTCTGGAACCAAGCACGTTGAATATTTCTATCTTCCAATCAACAAGGCGATGTAAGTCAAATGAGATTGTGGTTGCAGGGTTGAACGGGTTAGGATAGTTCTGGTGAAGAGTCAGCGACCGGGGCAGTATGTCTGGTCCATCGTCACTATCAGAAATATCGGTCGTGGCCTTGAACGTGACCGTAGCCGAACGAAAATTAACTCTTTGCGCCAGTACTGTGTCAATATGACCGCCACTTTCAGTACATTCGCTGGAGAGTCCGCTCAGCGTCGGTAACGGAGTCGAGTTGTCGGTAATGTTAAAACCCTCGGCGTCGATCACCTGTGCCGCCACGAGGATAGTGTCCGATTCTTCATTTAATATACGGTTGTCGCTGCAATCATACCAGGCGAAATCTATCGGCGTTTTGCCTTCCGACAGGTCGGCTTCTTCGTGTACAAGGAATTGTATGGCCAGAAGCGGGTCTTCGGGGTCAAAGCAGTCTTCGGACGAGAGCGATCCTTCAATCGAGATTGCCCTGATCCACAACAACCCGGTGGGAAAATCGGGCAGATCAAGAAAGGTATTCTCAAATGACAATTGCCACCCGCAATTTGTCTCCAGTTGCGATGAATACACATCCCATAGACTAAGTAGGTTTCTGTCGTAGCTGACTCTCAGTTCAAACCTGTCAAAGGAAAGCGGATCGGTCTGGCTGGAGGGACTCAAGTAAATAGGCATGTCTGCGATTTCACCGGTAGCTACCGGGTCAGAGTTTTGTATCGCAACAGAATATTCAGTCGCCTGAATAATATCTGATGGGATCAGGATCTGGACCGAGAGGATGCAGATGATGATTCCCAGAAAATAAGGAGAGGAAGTCCATTGCGTCATAGCCGCTGATCCTTTTTTGTTTGATAGTCAGATGTAGAAGATAATACCGCGAATGTGGGCCGTCAAGCTCGTTGGTTTGCACACCGAGGACAAAAAAAACCCGCCGGGAAACCGGCGGGTTTGATACAATAAGAATGCAGTATTATTTTACAACCTTGAATTTGTAAGGTCCTCCCCAGATTGGCTCGTGCGCTGTTTCAGGAGACGGTCCGGCAAAAAGCCAACGACCACCAGGGGGATAAAAGGCGGAGTCAATAACAACGGTTCCCGGTTCCGGGAAGATCACCTCAAACGAAAGACACTTCTGACTCTCATGAGGTTGATACTCTCTCTGGACGCAGAGCCCGCCAAAACCGAGCAACTCTGGTAATACGCCATCCCAATCCTTCTCGACGGTATAGAGACCAAAGTTCCAGATTGACTTGTCGTTCCAGCCGTTGTAGCCTTTAAGGTCGCCATTTTCATTGAGTCCACCGGTAGAATCGGTGACATGGACAATCTTCTTCATGTCTTTGGACACTACCGAAAAACCAATAGAGAAACCTGTATACAACGAATCATTCATGACGAAAATATCCACCGAAACCGGTTCTCCGGCTTTGATGGTGGTATCATCGACGGCACCCGGCCCCGACAATTGCATAGTGATTTCACTGGCTGCTGACAGAGCCGCGAAGCCTGCCACCAGCACCACGGTCATGCCAAGTAACTTCAGTTTGTTCATACTACTCTCCCTAAGAGCAATTAGTTTATCAAAGTCTCGATATTATACAGACTATCGGCCAAACAGGCCACGAATAATAGAATAGGCTCGGGAGATTGTCAATCGGATTCTTAAGTACCCCTTGCAGGTAGATATTGACAAAATCGCCTGATTTTGCTATTCTAATATGTAGGGATTCCAAACAACGGAGGTATCATGCGAAGAATTATTATAGTGTCAGTATTATCACTCTGCTGTGGCATGGCCAGTGCAACTACAATACATGTGCCAGCCGATCAACCGACGATACAGTCTGGAATTAACGCCAGCTCCCACGGGGACACAGTCCTGGTGCAGCCGGGGACGTACCTGGAGAACATTCAATTCAACGGTCGAAATATTGTTCTGGGATCGATGTTTCTCACCACGGACAACGGGTCGTACATATCGACGACCGTAATTGATGGCAATGCAGTAGGATCGGTTGTCAGATTTGTAAATGGTGAAAACAGTAGCGCCATCATTACGGGCTTCACTATTCAGAATGGTCATGCTGACAAAGGAGCTGGAATTCTGTGTGAGGGTACCAGCCCGATAATAAGCCACAATATCATCAGAAATAATACTGCTGTTAATAATGGCAATGGCGCTGGAATATCTTGTGCTTTTGAGAGTAACCCGACTATCAGTGACAATGTCATTCAGGACAATACTGCCGAGGGTGACGGCGGCGGGATTGCCTGCTATATTGCCAATGCTACTATTTCTGATAACACTATTACTGGTAACTCGGCGAATACGGGTGGCGGAATTCAGTGCGGGTATTGCACTAATCCTTCGATCACCAACAACACAATAACTGAAAATTCATCAAATAGTGGAGCCGGTGGAATATTCTTGTTCGAATCCAATCCCGATATTAGCGACAACGACATCCTGAACAATGAGGCCGGTGGCGGTGGTGGTGGGATTTTCTGTTCCTACTGCACAGGCCCTACGATCTCCGACAACACCATCAGTGGTAATTCAGCCGGCAAGGACGGCGGTGCGATTTCTTTGTTTGATTCTGATCCCGCAATCACAGGCAATACGATGAATGGCAATTCAGCTGACGGCGATGGCGGCCGGGGCGGCGGCGCGATATTTTTCTCTTATTCCGATCCCGTAATCACCAACAACATTGTCAGTCAAAATACAACAGGCGCGGGTGGCGGTGGTATTGAATCCTTCGAGTCCAATCCTACGATCAGCAATAACACCATCAGCGGCAATACGTCTGGAGTAGGTGGCGCCATCAGCCTTTCAAATTCAAACGCGACTATATCATACAACGTTATGGCAAGAAACCAGGTCCTGTACGAAGGAGGTGCGCTTAATCTCTGGAACTCCAGTACCGGCATAGTGTCGAATACTATAGTGAGCAACACTGCCGGATTAGGGGGTGGGGCCATGTTTATTTGCAACTCCTCACCGACAATTGACAAATGTCTCGTTGCGTTCAACAGCGGTATGGCTGGTGCTATTACTTGTGCGATGGGCTGTCCCCCCAGCAGTCCAAACTTGTCTTGCACAAACGTATTTGGCAACGTTGGGGGTGATTGGGTGGGTTGCATCGCCAGCCAGGCCAGCATCAATGGCAACTTTTCCCTCGACCCGATTTTCTGCGACACGGCCAGTAATGATTTCTCTTTGTTTATGTCATCACCCTGCACTCCAGCCTATAGTAGTTGTGGAGAATTGATTGGTGCCCTCGACGTTGGTTGTCCGGTACCAACGGCACTGATTGACCCCGACATGATGTTTGTCCGTTTTGCCTACATGATTGAGCCGATGATGGCCACCATAACCTTTGGTGACTTCAATGATGGACACTCTGCGAGTGACATTGATCCGGCTACAATCCTGGTGAACGGATCGATCAGCCCTGACAGCTGGACTCTTGTACCACACCACCCTGATTTCCAAGGTGAAGTGATGGAGATCATTATCCCGGTTCGAGATTTTATCCTGGGATATGGGTTAATGTGGGATTCGACTGTCCATCCATTTGATGTGTCTGGTCAGTTTAGCGGAGGAGGCGATTTTGCAATTGTTGGCGAGGTTTCCCTGAGAGGTCATCGGTCGGGAGATCTCAATGCCGATGGGTCAGTGAATATAGCCGACCTGACCTATCTGGTAACATATCTCTTCCTTGGCGGCCCACCTCCTCCTGTATGGGCAGTGGCGAATGTTGACGGTATTACAGGTCCAGCCGGTTCGATAGATATTTCTGATCTGACCTATCTGGTAGCGTATCTTTTCCTTGGCGGCTCAGTGCCGGTGTGTGAGTAGGGGGAGGATGGTTCGAAGAATTGGCTTCAGTGGGAGTCAGAAATCACCCCAGTAGATCAGTGCACGCCGCACTTGCCGTTTTGATCTGAACATCGTACCTTCCCTCCGATGAACACGAAGACTGTTTTGACAATTGTCCTCTTTGTTGTCCTGGTTGTGACAACTGTAACTGCGGACAAATACCGTCCTCCCGAGCCGGTTGAGCGTGAGCGCTTCATTTTCTATCTGGACAACCCGGTCTATATGGAACCGGCCGACAGCGTTCTTGCCCAAACCCGCGTGGAGTTGGCAAAGCTCCTTCGCGATACGCTTGACTACAAAGCCAAGGTCTACATCGTCGACGACATCGACTATTTCAGAAAGATCATCAGGGGGCGGTTCCCCGACTGGGGAGCGGCTGCTGCCTATCCGCCACGCCAACTGATCGCCATCAAGTCGCCCGACAAGTTTAACCTTGGTAAGTCTTTATCAGAGTTGCTTGCCCACGAATACACTCACCTTGCTATCGCCGCACGCTGTGGTTTCAATCGACCACCGCGCTGGTTCGATGAGGGCATGGCCATGATGACTTCTACCGAGTGGAGTTGGTCGGACAATCTGGCAATGAGTAAAGCGGCTGTCTTCGACGGGTTCTTGCCTCTGGTTGATATTGAGAAAGTGAATCGTTTCAATGAAGCTAAAGCCCACGTAGCTTATGCGCAGTCTTACCTGACAGTCAGGTATTTCTACGACGAATATGGAATTAACGCCGTAAATCTGTTCCTTGACGAGATTTCCACCGGGCGAACGGTCGACCAGGCACTGGTCGCTGCCACTGGCTCGAACTACAACCAGTTTGAGGAGGAAGTCAATCGTGATTTACGCGAACACTATAACCTCTTATCACTATTTACGGACACTATGTACTTATGGTTAGGCTTAGCCATTCTTGTGGTCGTTGGCGGATTCCTGAAGTATCGGAAACGCCGTCAGTACTACAAGCAATGGGAAGAAGATGAAAAGCTGCACTCCACCGATTTCGATTATGGTGACCCGGACAATCCGGAGCAGCCCGATGATGACGAACCATGGCGTCGGTGAGTCATAACCTGGAATACGCCGCCACGTTGGTGGGGGTAAAACTGGCTCAAGCTCTGTCACCACCAATGGCGGACCGTCTCGGTGCTGGGCTGGGTTCATTGGTTCATATGTTGGCAGGTTCACGTCGTCGGATCGCGCACGACAATATAAGTCAGGCGCTGGGTAATGAGTTCACTCGGGCCGAGATTGACGAAATCGTGTACAACGTCTTCCGAAATATCGGTCGAACACTGGTTGAGTTCTCGCGTTTCCGAAAAACCGGTCGGCAGGGTGTGCTTGATATTGTTGTAGGCGATGGCGAGGATAACATTCGCGAAGCCCTTGGGAAGGGACGTGGTGGTATCATCACAACTGCGCATTTTGGCTGTTGGGAGATGCTTGGTGCCTGGTTTGGCTGTCGAGGGTACGAGATGGATTTTCTTGTGGGTACCCAACACAACGCAAAGGTCGATGATCTCTTTGTCGATTTCCGGCGTTCTATGGGTGTTGGAATCATTCCGTTAAAGTCGAGTATTCGCGGCATCTACAAGGCTCTTCGCGCCAATCATCTGGTGGGTCTGGTGGCCGATCAGCACACCGGTAACGGTCTGCCCATCGATTTCTTTGGACGGAAAGCGGCGGCGGCGAAAGGTCCTGCTACGTTTGCGGTCAAGATTGGTAGCCCGGTATTACCTTTGCTAATGCGACGCGAGTCTTTCGATCGACACGTTGTGATGGCCGGCAAACCACTCTATCCGTCGAAAGATGCTGATCCGGCACAGGAAGTAGATCGAATTACAATTGAATGCAATCGGTTTTTCGAAAAGGGCATTTATGCCTATCCGGATCAATGGATGTGGACCCATCGGCGTTGGAAGTTGTAATTACGGTGCGCAACTTTATCGTGATAGATCAGTAGAAAGAGTTGTGCGGAATATTGTGGGTTGGATTAATCCATTCGCTATCGGAAGCTGTCAGTAGTATAGAGGTTTTTTCGATGATTCGTTGGTAAGGAACAATTCCTGTGAAAAAAATCGTTTACATTGTTGTCGTGTTGGTTGTTGTTCTCGCCGGTTACATTGGCGTCGATGCTATCTTCACAAAATCCTATGATATTCCTACGACCTTTGCTCATCAGGGCGAGTTTATAATTGCCCTCAACGAAAATGGAACGGTCGATGCCACACGGGCAGTGACACTTTCGGCACCGCGTATCCGTGGCTTGCAGATTACGTGGCTGGCACCTGAGGGTACGATGGTGGAGACAGGGGATCCCGTGATCAAGTTTGATGCCTCCGAACAGATTGCGGATCTAGCCGATAACCAATCAACTCTCAAGATCAATACTTCTGCCCTTGAGCGAGCCAAGAATGAGTACACCATCCAGGAGAAACAACTCAAACTCGATTTGGAGAAAGCGCGTCGCAACTACGATGAGCAGAAGCACGAAGCTCCGCGTGTGGCAGAGGAATCGCGGATGGAGTTGGAATTGGCCGAGTTAAATTTTGAAGCCAAGCTTGAGCAACTCACAGCCGATGTGGACAAAGCCGAAGTGGAAGTCGACCGTGCGCAGGATAAGGTAAATCTGGCACAGCGTGAACTTTCACAAATGACTATCACCGCAACTATCCCCGGCCTTGTGGTTTATCTGGAGATATGGAAGGGGGGTAGTATGGAGAAAGTTCAGGAGGGTGATTCTCCGTGGCCCGGGATGGGATTGATAAATCTCCCCGACCTGGGGGAGATGATGGTCAAGACAACCGTTTCAGAAGTCGACGCCAACAAAGTCGATACCAGTCAGGAAGTGGTCGTGGTGCTTGATGCCTACCCGGATGTTGAGTTCCCCGGTCGTGTGTCCTCTATCAGTACGCTGGCGCGTCGCAAAGAATCTGGTTCCAAGATCAATGTCTTTGATGTCGAGGTTACAATCAATAATCACGATGACCGGCTCAAACCCGGTATGTCTGCCGCTAGCCGAATTATCGTTGAGCGACTTCAAGATGTTGTGTCGGTACCGCTGGAGGCGGTGTTTGAAAAGGATGGACAGACAGTCGTATTCTTCAAGGGTGGCAAGCAAACCGCTGTCGTCGTAGGGCAACGCAACGACAGGCATATCGAAGTGATCAAAGGATTAGATGGCGACGAAGAAATCTGCCTGGTCGATCCCACTCTGGAAGAACAGGGCTTACCAGGTGACAAGGCCACCGAACCCGAACTCAACAAAGGGCGGACACAGACGCCGCAGAAGCAACCCGGAAAACGACCCAGCGGAAGAAAACGCGGCAAATAGCCTTCATGCATTACGAACGAATCCTTCAAGTCTCTTATGATTCCCTGTTCGCACACAAGCTGCGGACACTGCTTACAATGCTGGGCGTGATCTTTGGAGTAGGGGCGGTAGTGGCTATGCTGTCTATTGGCGAAGGAGCCAAGCGCGAAGCTTTGGAACAAATCGAGATTCTCGGTATCAACAATGTGATCGTGCAGGCCAAAGTTCCCGACCTCGGTCGCAGTAGTGATCAAGGCCTGGCCCGGTCGCCGGGATTGTCATTAGCTGACGGAGAGAATATCGCTGAGTTCACAACAATGGTAGCCAATGTTGTACCTCAGCGGTTTGAACCGATCAACACCATCTATTATGGCTCCAGTGAAGCATCGGTCAGGGTTGTGGCGACCGTTCAGGACTTCACATACTCGACTTCGATTGAGGTAGAGAAGGGGCGCTTTATCACGGATCGTGACAATCGGGATTTCTCACAGGTCTGTGTTCTTGGAGCCAAAGCGCGCCGAGCGCTATTTGTCTTCGAAGACCCTATGGGGAAGGAAGTCCGTATCGGTGATCTAAATTTCACCGTGGTTGGAATAATGGCCGACAAGTACATCGGACGGGGCAAGATTGAGGGGTTCGAGTTGAAGAACCTCAACGAAGATGTGTATATCCCTTTTGAGACGGCTCTGAAGAAACTTGATCGTAAGGCGGCGGCAAGCTCTTCAGGACATTTCTTCGTTGTCGGCGGTTCGGAGAATGAAGAGAAATACAATACGCCAGCCATAGATCAATTCACTATTACGGTGACCGACCTCAAGTATGTTTCAGCCGTGACGAAGCTTGTGGAGAGTGTTCTCAATCGCCGTCACTATGGTATCGATGACTATGAAATTGTCGTGCCTGAATCACTACTGCGGCAAACCGAAAAAACTCAACAAATATTCAATATGGTGATGGGTGCCATCGCCGGTATTTCGCTGCTTGTCGGTGGGATTGGCATCATGAACATAATGTTGGCCACAGTGCTCGAAAGAACCCGTGAGATCGGAGTCCGAAGAGCAGTTGGGGCAACGCGTCAGGATATCATGCGCCAGTTTCTCATCGAGGCGGTGGTGATTTGCCTGACTGGTTGCGGAGTTGGTATTATTCTCGGTGTGGCCATTGCACGCGGCATTGCTTTCTATGCTGACTGGCCGACCATCGTGGCTCCTTACTCAATTATCCTTGCCGTAGGAGTCTCTACCAGTGTTGGAGTCATCTTTGGGCTCTATCCGGCTAACAAAGCGGCACAACAGGATGTTATTGAGGCGCTGCGTTATGAATAAGGGGAACCTGAAACCACAAAATACTGTCTAAGAAACGGAATGCGACCATAAGCTATTATCCAGGAATAATCCCAATGAGAATTTTGATCTCTGTCTTGATTATTGGATTCGCGGCTCAGATGCCGACCCTGTCGTTGGCGCGTGAGCTTACATTCGATGAAGCCATCGATATTGCGGTGAACCATTCCAGTCGTGGGCAGATAATCCGCGGCGATAGGGAAGTAGCAGAGCGCACCTATTTCGCTAAGAAAGTTGGTTTCTGGGTGCCTGAGATTTCCATTCGGGGCTCTATCCCCGGCTACGAAGTTAACGAGACATACTCATATCTACCGGGTACTGACACCAAAACGACCGGTCAGCGAACGACGATAGACTGGGAATCATATATTAATTTTGATCAGAACCTTATCACGGGCGGCAAACTGACCTTTAGAGCCTATCTTCGCCGCAATGACTGGGTATACCCGCAGCTGGACCGGATAAACGACTTGTTAGTCACCGTTGATGAAGATCGCAACCTCGGATCATTCGATCTGACGCTGGACCAACCGATCCTGAAGCCCTCGGAACCGAAGTACGAACTGAGCAACAAAAAGGATGATCTCGAAATCGCACGTTTGACTCACCAAGAGGATATCGCAACTGTGAAACAGGAGGTGGCTGAAGCATACTTTGGTGTGTTGCAATTGACTCTTCATCAGCAGATGGCTGCCGACCGATTGGAATCCGCCCGTCTTCAAACCGGTATTGACTCTATTAAGTTTGCTGAAGAAGTCCTCTCCGAGGAAGCCTGGCTGGAGTCTGTTTCGGCCCGGCTGGACGCCGAGTTAGAGCAGTTTGACGTTGAAAGTAATTTGGCCGCCCAGCGACGAGAACTCGCTATCTTGCTTGATCTTGAATCGATAACAGATATCGAAGTAAGCGCGCCTGATGTGGCGGCGATGATTGATAGCGCAACCGCAGGTCGTCTTCTGGCCAACACCCAGGCGGCCATCCCGGTTTTAAAGGCACATCACGAGTTCCGCAAAGCGGACAGAGCAGCTCGCTACGAGGCTTCTTCCAGAGGACTTACCGGGACGCTATCAGCCAATTTTGGCAAGGAAAAAGGCCGCGTTGAGACAAGCCTGCAGGGGACGGATGACCTTAACTTGAATGATTGGGGTATAAATCTTCAGTTCAATTATCCCATTTGGGATGGAGGTGTATCAGGAGCCTCCGTCAAAGCGGCCGAGTTGGCGGCTGAGAAGGCCCGAATCGAGTATGAGAGTGCACAGAAAGCCTCACATTCGGAAATCGAGAATTTAATCAACGGCATTGGCGTCTCATTGCGTAAACTCCAGGTCTTGCAACAGCAGATCAATTTGGCCAGAAACCGCCTGAATATCGCCCTCAGTCGGTTCGAGGACGGCCAGATATCAAGGATCAAGTATCTCGAAGACAGTGCCGAGTATCTTCAGGCAGAAAATAGCTATTATGAAGAATTGAAGAACTATCTTATTGACACCTTCCGTCTGGAAGGTAAATTCAGTTCTTAATGGCTCAGAATATTATCATTCGTACTCCCAATCATCTCGGTGATTGTATTATGGCTCTGCCAATGATCAACGAGACTGCTGAAGTCTATCCGGGAGCAACCGTTACCCTGCTGACACCGCAGCATCTGGCCGATCTGTTTCGGCCAAACCCTGCCATTGACGGTATTATAGAGCTTCCCCCCGAGCATGTTCATGGGTTGATATCGGTCTATAAAATCCGAGACCTGATCGGCCCCCTGGAGTTTGACCTGGGGCTTATCCTGCCTCCATCGTTTGGTGCTGCCGCCGGATTCAAGCTGGGCCGCGTAAAAGAGCGGATTGGCTATATAGCTGACGGCCGACGCCTTCTGCTGACCAAACCCTTGCCATTGGTGGAGCCTATTCACGCCACGCATCGCAGTGAACTGTATTTTGATTTGCTGCGTCGCGGAGCCGGGGCGAATATTGACTATACACCACCGAAACTCTTGCTCAATGATAAGGACATGGAGCAGGCGGCAATCCTATTACAACGCTTTGGTCTTGCAGAGGATGTTCCTTTCGCTGCTATCGCTTTTCGAGCTGTGGCCGAATCGAGGCGATGGGGTCGTGATAACTACGTCGAACTGATCAAGCGACTGATTACTCAGTATGAGTTGAAGGTTGTCCTTATCGGATCGACTGTCGATCACGAGGAAGGTAATGCCATTGCCGAAGCTACTTCCACTAAGGAAGTGGTGAATCTGGCTGGCAAGACTGACCTGCGAGAGGTAGCCGCAATTCTCGCAGGTTGCGCTGTGTTTGTTGGCAATGATTCCGGACCCGCCCATCTGGCGGCAGCAGTTGAAGCGCCAATAGTGGTTCTTTCCGGAGCCGACGATCCGCGGTCAACAACCCCCCTCTCTCCACTCAAGCGGCTTGTCTTTCGCGAAGAACTCGATTGCATCAGTTGTGTGAAAAACAGGTGTCCGCTTAAGGATAGCATGCAAATGCAGTGTATGACAGGAATTAGTCTTGATCGAGTGATGATGGAAGTCGACCATATTCTGGGCAAGTAGCCTAAGAATATCCGCTATTTGGCTATTTCAGTTCCCGGCGCAATAATTGCGCCGTCTAATTTATTGCTTGACAAAGGGATGGTCTCTATATAGTATACATGTGGCAAAATGTGCGTCGGAGCGTCTCCTCGCACACATATATAATTTGGATAAGTAAGTTGTCTGATGGCGATTATCTTTGCCTGAAGACAAGACCTCTTGATAAGAAGGAGGAGGGCACCATGAAAGATTCACGATTGATCGCGGCGACAATGGCGTTGTTGATGATCTTCGCCTGCTTTATCTCCGTTCCGGTGTTTGCTGAAGGACCGTTTGACGTTGATGAAGCCGGCGATACCGACGGTGTTAGCTCAGACACCTCTGATACGGACGGAGACAATGTGCTGCTCCAGGAGGACAATGATGACAAGCTTGATTGGAATCAGATGCTGATCAAAATCATTGTTCGAGTGATAATCAATACTATCAGTCATTCAGGTCTGGTTAACGCACAAGGGTGAGACTTGTTTGGGATAGGTATGTGATTAGAAGGTAATTGGGGCAACAGCTCCGACTAGCAACGCTACGTAACGAACGAGTTAGGAAAGAACAGGTTTCTTAATGAAGCTTTCCTCACCAAGAATCGCCTTCGACAATCGGCTACTTGCGATTGAAGAACAGTTCCGGCAGCGTAAGTACACTGTGGCTTTGCGTGAGTTGTCCGAATTATCTGAATCGGATTTTGAAACCCAGGCATACGATGTCGGGCTGTACCTTTCATTAGCCGCCGACGCAGGTTTTCACGAAGGTAATTATAAAAACAGCATAGAATTCGGCCTTCGCAGTGCCCGGGTGCTGGCTGGTTTTCCATCCAATCGTCGCTTCGGACGGGTACAGCTCATTCTGGCGAAATCATATCTTGGACTTGGCGATATTAAGAATGCGGATATGCGTGCTCGCGATGCTTTGGCTTCTTTCCGTCGGGCGAGTGATGTTGTGGGGCAAGTGGATTCTTTTAACCAACTTGCATATGTGAGTTACATCCGCTGCGACTACCATGCGGCCATCAAGTTCCTTGAGGATGCGGCCGGGATGCTTGACGACAACCCACGGAAGATAGCGCAGCTGACTGGCAACATGGGAACAATGCGCGTGCATGTGGGCCAGTGGGCGCAGGCCGAAGCGGAGCTTAACTCTGCCCTGAAAGCTAATACGGAACTCGGTTTTGAAACTGCGCAGGCGATCAACCTCTTATCATTAGGCTTCCTGGCTCTCAAACGACGTCAGTTCAAAGAATCGCGTCGGAATTTTGATACGGCTATGGAGCTTATTGATCGTCAAGATCGTAAGCGTGAGAAAGTAATTGCCCTCAAGTACTCAGCCGAGCTGGCTCTGGAAAAAGGGGATGTCTTTCAGTCCAAAGCCCTCGCTATCAACGCCTATCAGTCCGGATTGTTGCTGGCTCCGGATTCTGCCCTGGTTTCCCAGGCTGCCCGGCGTCTGGCCGATGTTGAACTGGCCCTGGATAATCTTGACGATGCCATGAAATATGGCCAAAAGGCACTTGACCTGGCCACAACTCTGGGCGAGTTGACAGAAGTAGGCCTGGCTCGTCGGGTAATCGCAAGAGTGTATGCTACTCGATCAGAATACGATGAGGCACTGGAGAATATAAAGAACGCTGTCGAAGACATTCGGAGCGTTGACGACCCATTTGAACTGGCTCGCACATTGTTGTGGTCGGCTTCTTTGATGATTGAAGCTAATTCTGATGACGATCGCAAGATCAGGAGTACATTCGACGAAGCCCATCGGCTTTTCCGAAAACTTGGTTCTGAATATTGGGTAGCTGAGACCAATTTCAAGGCTGGTATGTTTGCCTGTCAACGGGGTGATTTATCCACTGGTTTCAAGAAATTGAGCCGGGCCGAAAAGAGATTCGCGGCACTGGGCGAAAAGGCACGGGTGAGATCGGTCAACATATTCCTGCAATCGTTATCCGATCAGGCTGTGGCTCTGTCAATCTCACAGGAAAATGAGTTCAAGATTTTCGGCAACCTGATCAGCCCCGATGAATTGTCCGATCTTAAGACCAGCCAATTGGCCGAGATTCTTTCTGTCTTGCTCAGGAAGACCGGGGCCGACCGAGCTGTCATTTATACTCCCGATTACGAGAGTGATCCGGTCATTGCTACATTGTCACTATCTAAGCATCAAGTGAACAAGTTCTGTCAGAACTTCAAAAGTTTGCTCGACGAGGAAATCAGTCGCAACAAGCCAACCTTGAACCTTGATTGCCGACGTGATCCCTTTATTAATGATCTACTGGCTGACATACCCGATGTAGTGGCGAGCATGATAGTCGTGCCGTTTCGGATGACCGACGGCATAGTGAGTTATCTATATGTGGATCGGCTGACTAATGATGGGACTCTCAGGCCATTTGATCAGAAGACACTGAATTTTGCCGTTGGTTTTTCTGACTTGATCGCCTTCAAATGGGCCGAGATACTCAAGAACAAACTGCTTGAGGATAACCGGCGGCTCAAGGACCAGCTTCGAGAGCAGGCCGCATTTCCCAATATCATTACCCAGAACGAACAGATGCTGGAGATGCTATCCCAGGTGCGACAGGTCCTCAACTCCAATATTTCTATTACCATTGAGGGTGAAACCGGGACTGGTAAGGACTTGCTAGCCAGGGCTATCCACTATAACTCAATTCGGCGGGAGAAACGGTTTGTTTCGGTCAACTGCGCCGCGCTGCCCGAGACCCTGCTGGAATCAGAGTTGTTCGGTTTTGTACGGGGGGCGTTTACGGGCGCTGATCGTGATAAGTCCGGACTGTTTGAGGAAGCTGACGGCGGTACTTTCTTCCTTGATGAGATCGCCGACATGCCGCTCAGTGTTCAAGCAAAAATCCTGCGCGTTCTCGAATCGAAAGAGATTGTCCGTTTGGGAGATACCAAGCCGCGTAGCGTTGACGTGCGAATCGTCTCGGCAACCAATAAGGATCTGAAGACCCAGATGGACGCCGGGCTTTTCCGACAGGATTTGTACTACCGTCTTTCGGCTCTGAGTTTTCGACTGTCTCCATTACGTGAGCGTAAGGGTGATATACCTTTGTTGGTGGCTCATTTCCTCGAAGGGAGCAACAAACAAATAGATCCTTCTGTGATGAAGTTCCTGGTGGCGCATGATTGGCCCGGCAACATACGCGAACTCGATAACGAGATAAAGAAACTGATTCTGCTCGTCGGTGACAATGATGTCATTACACCTGAGGTAGTGTCACCCCAATTACGGTCGGCGACCGGATCAGTCGGTACCCAGTCAGGAACATCTGAAATTTCTTTGGACGAAGTCGAGTTTTCCTCCTCCTATTCTTTGTACGATTATTTGTCGGAATACGAACGCCGGTTCATCATCAGAGCGCTACGGGAGAAACGCGGTGTCAAGAAACACGCTGCCGCCATGCTCAATATCCCTGAGTCTACCCTGCGTCTGAAGATCAAACAGTACGGCATCGATCCCAAGCACCTCAGTCGTCTGCATTAGCCACGCTTCCGTGGGCGGCAGACGCCCCCGTCTGCCCCAACTATATGTCTTGCCGGACTTGATCCGGCATCCAGTTTTTGTAGGTCGATACTGTCCTCAGTTTCGACAATTATTCCGTGGGCGGTAGACATCCTAAACAGGTGATACCTGTCGTCTGCCCTAACCATCTGTCATGCCGTACTTGATACGGCAGGCATTGCCTGTTGTTGGCAGGCATTGCCTGTTGTTGGTAGGCATTGCCTGTTGTTGGTAGGCATTGCCTGTTTTTGGTAGGTCAGGAGCCCTGTGCGCCTGCTAGTAGGTCGATACTGTCCTCAGTTTCGACAACTTCGTTCCGTGGGCGCAGACGCCCTAAACAGGTGATACCTGTCGTCTGCCCTAACCATCTGTCATGCCGTACTTGATACGGCATCCAGTCTCGTAACAGGACCCCGTGCTCCTGACCTACAAAGGCTTCTCCGTGTCAAGCCGACAGGCGGCTTGACCTACATGATCTCTGTTCCCCCCTTGACCAATGGACATAATTGACTATTATTGTTCCCAAGCAACTATGCATAGCAGGGAGCCTGTATGAAACTCGTTATTGCAGTCCTCAGTCTGACATTGTGCGTTACAGTAGCAAGCGATGACCACGAGATGCTCGTTGATTATGACAGGCTGACATATACAATTGACGGCAAGGAACATCCATTCATTATCGATTACCCGGAGTGCCTGAATGAACAAAGTAAGATTGAATTCAGAGAAGAGATCAAACGCTCTATGACCCGTGACGATAGGTCTTGGGTTGATACGATATTTAACAGATTCGATTTACATATAGATGATTCTTTTTCTCCAAGTGCTATAACCAATATTACTAATTTCTTTAGTGATACTTTTCATAGTAAATTTGAACAACTTGAGGCAGTAACTGGGTGGAGTTCTGAACAATTTAATGGAGGTACTAAATTAGAGATATACATTATAAAATCTTCTGAAGTTTTTTGTTGGGCAGGATTCACTTTCCCTAGTGTAAGTTATATTTATCTCGATGAACCTTTTTTTAATGAAAGTTGTAAAAAACCACATTATGTTGAAGGAGTAGAAATTTATTGGGAAGATGATAGAGATTATTGGTTTTACACTTCAGGAGCAATACATGAAACATTACATTCTATAAATCCACCTTCGGTTCTTGATAGAAGCTGGATTACAGAGGGATTTTCTCAATATTATCAATATAATTTGTTGGTAGATGAAGAATTAAATCAAGAAACTGCAGATATAAAAATTTATTCTGGGAATAATTTTTTCAATTGGGATGATTATGTTGCCAATGATTATCATGACAATTGTACTCACATACCCTATTGTGTTGATCATCTTGGGCAACCTTTAGAAGCAGAAATCCAACACAGTAGAGGATATAGTATAACTACTTGGATGTTTTCTATGCTAAGGGATACGTTTGCTCTGGACTGGTCAGTATTCTACGGCATAATGGCGACGAACCACGAGACTCTCACCAAATCAGCAACTCTTGGACCCTACTATACAGACACACACATTATTGACCTGTTCGGCAGGGCTTTGGGCATCAGTTTTGACAGCGTGCAGGCGATATTCCGCTATGACGGCCCATCCGGTCCCGGCTGGGCGTGAGGAATTGGACTGATTTAGATTGGTATGCTGATTTGACGGCTGATGCGGCCTTTGCAGGTGGCACTGCAATTGTTGGGACTCCCGTTGATTTCACCGCCACTATTCACAACTCCGCTGATTTTGACTTGAACACAATTCCTGTGAATATCTACAATGGTGCGGAACTCATTGTACAGGACACTATAAACGTAAACGCTCTTGATTCGACCATTATCAATGTTCAGTTCACTCCGCTTGATACCGGAACGTACACGTTTACAGTCATTGTTGATGAGGATAACATCAAGATAGAATCAGATGACTCCAATAACAATGATTCGGCAATCCTGACAGTCGTCGGCTGCTGTGTTCCCCCAACGCGAGGCAATGTCGACTACGAATTGCCCGATGAAATCAATATTGCTGATCTGACTTACCTTGTGGCCTATCTGTTCACCGGAGGATCGGAGCCACCGTGCGTAGAGGAAAGTGACATTGACGGCAATGGCGAGATCAATATTGCTGACCTGACTTATCTCGTTTCGTACCTGTTCACGGGAGGACCCGCACCGGTGGCGTGTCCGTAGGGATTTCGAGAGGACTGGATGCCGGATCAAGTCCGGCATGACAATTCCTTTGGGGGGGCATGTCCGGCAGGACATGCATTTGTAGGTCAGGACCCATTGCGGTCCTGATACTTCGAGATGGCGGAACCGCTAAGGGGTTTCTACAGGAAATCATGCCCAAACGAGTTTGAGCATGGCACCCGGCGCACCGGTGGCGTGTCCGTAGGGATTGGGATGATTGTCGAAACTGAAGACAGTGTCGACCTACAAGACTACCAGAAATAGGCGATGCCTGCATGCCCAAACGAGTTTGAGCATGGCACCCGGAAAACAGGCGATGCCTGTGTCAGGTTGGCAAGCAACCGTAACCTACAAAACTTAACCGGCAGGAGCACAGGGCTCCTGCCCTACAAGACTAATTACCAGTTTCGCTCTGATCAGTCCATTAACCCATTGGTTGGTTGTCAAATGACGGTTTGCTACCTACCTTGGCGCTATGCTGTCTGCTGTGTGTTATACAGACTATGGTCAGGATCCGTACGAAGCTATGGCGTTTGACGAGTGGCTGTTGAGTCGAGTCCTATCTGAACCTGATCTGGTAGCGATACGTTTATATACGTGGGAACGGGGGACGATAACGTTCGGTCTCAACCAAAGGTTGGAGAAAGCAGTGGATCGATCCCGTCTGGGAGAAACGCCTCTAATTCGACGGATAACCGGTGGTCGGGCACTTTACCATGAACCGTCGGAACTGACATACGCCATCGCTGCAAGGGCTGTGATTCTTGAGGGAGAAGAAAGTGGAAGGTCGGTCGACCGCGCTGTTCGACAAATTGCCGAGGCCTTGTCATCGTTTTTGGGACATCAGGATATTGAGTCTGAGTACGTGCGGCAGTCATCGGCAAGGAGCGTTCGACCCGACTATTTCCATACAGCGCCTTGCTTTGACTCCCGGGCACGCTACGAGTTGGTGACAGGTGACCGGAAAATTGTCGCATCGGCGCAACGACGGTTGGGACCGGCGATGTTGCAGCACGGCGCAATTAAATTGGCAGGTATCGCCCGGCACCCGGCCCTGGAAGCAAAGGTGAAACAGATCGACCAGTTCCCCCGGCTATCCGCTAAACGGTTCTCAAGTCTTGTATCTTCGTTTGTTGGCACTGTTGGTACTGCTCTCGGAGTGCGCATCGATCTGGTCGAATTAACGACGGGGCAGAAGGATGCGATTTCAAGAGCGACTGAATACGTGAGAAAAAATGCTCTTTCACGCCGCAATATCGTTAAACAATAGTGTCACACGCACAGTCTATACTCCAGTGACAGATGCTCGTCGTGGTAAGGAAAAAAGAGCTTGACTTTGCTCGGCGAGAATGGCTAATTTTCAGCCTTAAGTAATTGTGGCGTTGGTGCTACAAGGTGTTTTGCCCACGTCATGATGAAGAAGAATATGAGGAAGATTGTTCAAGTAACGATGATTGTAACCTCTTAACCTACCTAATGGTGCAGATTTTACCGAGTGGTATGCTGGTGGTGATGGACTTGATTATGATCTTCCGTATGACATAAGTAAAGAATGATTTCTTGATATCGCGTAGGAGGACAACTATGCTTGGAAGTCGTAGGCGACTTCTCTCAGTTCTGAGCATCTTGGCAGTAATTACACTGTTGGGAGCCGGTGACGTTTTTGGTGCAGCTACCGGAAAAATCATGGGGATAGTTAGCGATCAGAAGACCGGTGAGCCCATGATAGGTGTTTCGGTTATGATAGTCGGTAGTGATCGTGGAGCTATGACTGATTTAGACGGCAAGTTCGTTATTACCCAGCTTGAGCCGGGAGAAGAATATGTGCTGAGAATATCGTCAGTCAACTATAACACAGTCGAAGTGACTCACGTTGTCGTCAAGGCAGATATTACGACCGAGATCAATGCGGAGATGGAAGAGAGCACCACTGAGTTGGACAAGGTGATTACCGTCAGGGGTAAACAGGACCAATTGCAGATCTACGAGACTCACACCGCGCAGACCATCTCCAAGGAGTCAATCGATAGGGCTCCGGTAACTACGGTAGACGAGTTACTTACTCAGGTCCCTGGTATCATTACCAACAGCCAGGGAGAGGTTTTTATTCGTGGTGGCAGAGCCGGCGAAGTAGCCTACATCGTTGACGGTGTTCCGTTGAGAGACCCACTCGGTGGATTGGGGCAGGCCGGAGCCCAGTTGTCGCTGGTTTCGGGATCGATTCAGGAATTACAGGTTATCAAGGACGGATTTGACCCTGAGTATGGCGACGCGTTGTCTGGAATTGTCAAGGTCACTTCTCAGACCGGTTCGAAGGACAACACCAGGTTCAATGTTCAGTTCCGAACTGATGATTTCGGGAACTCGGACTTTAACAAGTACTCCCGCAACAATGACTATATGAGATTTTCTCTATCCGGTCCTGATCCTTTTTTGAAGAACAAGATTTTGCCAGCGCTCGGGTTGAAGTTTCTCGAAGGCAAGGAACTTACCTACTATGTCTATGCCGAGATTGACAAGAGTGATGGAATCTTCCAGTACTCAGACTACGATACTCCATTGACCCAACGCCCTACTGGCTTTTTCAACCTCTTTGGCGTGAAAATTCCTGATCGATTGGAGAACAGGTATTACTGGATGGCCAATCTCAAGTTCCGTCCCAGGCAAAACCTCAAGCTTATTCTATCATATTCGAATAGACAGATCAAAGATACTTACTTCCTTTGGGGCCATCGATACACTTCTTCGACGGCTCCTGTCTATGAGAGAGATTGGAGTTCTTTGTCTCTCGAAATATCCCAGGCTCTGACTAAAGATATGACCTACGAGGCTGTTTTCTCGTATTCCGAGAACGGCGTGTCTCTCAAGCCGGGCGATCCAACTGACCCGGGTACAGGTAGGAATCCCGATGATTTCAAGCTTAATCATGAGTGGGAGACATATACAGATCGAAATGGTAACGGCGTTTATGATCCCCCTGAACCGCTAGTGAATCTCTATCCCGACACCTTGATTTATGGTGACGGATTTACCGGTCCCAGGTATACTTTTGGTGAGTTCAACTTTGAGCAGAATATTCAGGGTGGGACCTTTCCCGAGCTATCCTCATTCAGATTCAACGACAACGGCTATATTGATTTCCTTGAAGGAGAGCCTTTTATTGATTTGAATGGCAACGGTGTCTGGGATTATGGTGATTACCTCAACGACAAGAACGGTAACGGTATCCTCGACGATGGTCGAATCAATCATATCAACGTACAGATTCCTGAACCCTATATTGATGGCGACTCGATCGTCGGTGAACCATTCCATGACCTCAACGGTAACCGGGTCTACGATCCTGGTATTGACGGATTTAGACGGTCCGCCATCGACTCCCTCAATGATGATAAAAATCATAATGGTCGTTACGACGGCCCGAATGACCCCTGGGATACCTCAACCCAGTACATTGATCGGAATGGCAACGGCCTCTATGATCCACCCAGCACCTTTTTCGAAGTAGGTGAGGAGTTCACCGATATTAATGGCAATGGTCAGCGAGACGCTGGTGGTTTTCTCAGTCCGCTCAGCTATAATGAGTCCGCGCTGTGGCACTATCATAACACCAAGACCATTCGCGGAGAGGTGAAGGTGTTTCGTCAGTTTGGCCCTCATGAACTCAAGGGTGGGGTTGCAATCGAACATCGTGATCTCCTGTATCAGGAGATAGAAAAACCTTATATTCTCTACACCGGCAGATCAGATGGCGGTCCCTATCCGGATCGTGGAGCGTTCCGAGACATGTTCAATTACCAACCATGGGGTGGTACGGCATATCTTAGAGACAAACTTGAATACGGTTCCATGATCGCATCGTTGGGCTTAAGATGGGATTTCTTTATTCAAGATAAGCACAATCTTGTCGAGGTTGCCCAAAATGATGACTTGGGATCAGGTGTTATTCTGGGTGATCGGCAGAAGTTTTCACCTCGTATCGGATTCTCTTATCCGATCTCTGACAAGGCCAAGGTTCACTTCAACTATGGCCATTTTTATCAGCTGCCTGACTTGATCAGAATGTATGCGAGAAATACTACTGCGGTTGATGCTGACAAGGTTATCGGTAACTACAATCTCGACTACAAGAAGACAGTGCAGTATTCCTTTGGTGTCAAGTACGCCATGTCGGAGTTTTATACTATTGATGTTTCTGGTTATTTCAAGGATGAGTTTGACAAAGTCAACAGTGCCATGGTGACTAAGGACAATCTTAATCGAAACCAGTATCGCAATGTCGATTATGGTCGTAGTCGCGGATTCGAATTGACGATTGACAAACGTGGTGGTGGATACGTCGGAGGTCAGTTGAGCTATACTTATGCCTTTGCATTTGGCAAGGCATCAGAAACCTCACGGGAATGGCGTGATGAGGTGGCAATGTTGCGTGAGCCACTATCAGAGAGTGCTCTGGATCACGATGTTCGTCACTCGCTGAAGTCAAACGTCCAGATATTTATCCCAAATAATGTTAAGCCACGTCTCTTCGGTCTGTCGATTCCTAATGGTTGGAGTCTCATGGTTTCTACATTCATTGAATCTGGACGTCCCTTCACTCCTGATCCTATCTACCCGAATGTTACCAGCGTTGCCGGTGAAAATATACAGAGGAATTCACTACGCAAACCATCGGTAGTGCTGTTCGATATGAAGTTTACCAAGGAGTTCAACCTCGTGGGACTTGACATGGGCTATATCATTCAGGTCGAGAATATCTTTGACGTGCATAACGTTGTGGATGTCTATAGTAGTACCGGTCGTCCCGATACGCGGCAGAACCCAAGCGGGATTGTCAAGGGTGGAACCGATTCCGACCTTAATCCGTCCAACTGGGACTACGGTCGTCAGATCCAGATGGGGATCGAACTACACCTGTAGAGGTACATTTGATTAACTTTGAAGAAAGTATTGAGTCTTAGAGAAATAGATGAGGACCATATGCATTTGAGGTGTAACAAATTAATGAGAACAGTTTGTCGTAGTGGCATTGCGGTCGGGACAGTGTTGTTGGTGTTCCTTGTAATAATGGTTCCGACAAGTGTCTGGTCACAAGCCAAAGTTGGCACGACTGGCGCGCAGTTCCTGGAATTGGGTGTGTCAGCGCGGGCTATGGGTATGGCCGAGGCGTTTGCAGCAGTGGCGGATGACATTTCTGCGGTCTATTATAATCCCGCTGGACTGACATCTCTCTACGGCCGGGAGGCCGCTTTTACATACATCAAGATGCCGGCCGATATTGCCTATGGATATGGGGCGATCGGGTTGCCTCTGGAATCTATAGGAGGCGTTCTTGGGATTGGTATGTATGCCCTCGGCTCTGGGGATATGGATGAAACCGATCATTTTCGTGCCCCTACCGGTAGGATCTTCTCATGGAATGATATGGCTATTTCGGCCAGCTACGGACGATACTTGACCGACCGTTTTTCTATCGGTCTGACAGTCAAGTTTATTGGTCAGTTTGTCCATGACTATTCCGCCAGTGGATGGAGTGCAGATGTCGGTACGATCTACGATACAGGTTATCGTGGCTTCAAGATTGCTATGGTAATTACCAATTTCGGTCCCGATATGAAGTTCATTAAGAATGCTTTCCCGCTACCGATTAACTTCAGATTCGGCGGGGCTATTAATGTTCTTGAGCAGGATGATTACCTGCTGACATTTGCTGCTGAAGGAGCACATCCCTCGGATAACCTTGAGAAATATAACAGCGGTTTGGAGTTCGTATACAAAGACCTCTTCTCACTCCGGGCAGGCAGTCGGTTCAACTATGATGCCGATGGTCTTACGGCTGGGGGCGGTGTCCGATTGCCGTTTGGCGAAGAGCATGAATTACGTTTTGACTATGCTTTCCAGGACTTCGGTATCCTCACTGAGGTTCACCGTTTCACTATGACCATGGCATTCTAACGGGAGAACTTGGAATTGAATATGTTTGGCAATACGAAAAATATTATGGCAATAACAACCTTCGGAGTGGTAACAGTGAGCTTTTTGCTCGCTTCGGTGCTTTTCCTTGCCGGGTGTTCGGATACTCTTGAAGGTGATGTGTATGACAACCAGAGGCCCGACGTTCACTTTGTGAATATTCCTCCCGATGGCCAGGACTTTAGTGCAAATCCAATCGTGTATTGGTTTGGCAGTGACAATGACGGACTAGTAGCCTATTATCGCTACCATATAATTACCCGTAGCTCCATTGGTGATATGGCGCCGGAGGATTACGTCCTGACTCTCAGTGATGAGGTATTTGTCACTTGTGATACTATCTTGTGCGATACGATCACAGTCTCCGGCACACCTTGTGACACATCGGAGTCGGAAATAATATCTATCTGTGACTCCGTTTCAGACTGGACTTACATCTATGTCGATCCGACTGCAGCAAATCCACAAACGGCGAACTCTTTGCCGCTCAGAGCGGATACTTCTAATCCGGTACTGAATTTTGTGCAACAATATGTTTTCCTGCAGGCCTTTGATACTGAAGGTCTTGGTTCGGAAATAGTTTGGCGTGTGTTCAAGCGCAACGATAACCCTCCGCAGACGGTCATCGAACTTGATAGGACCAAAGTGCCTTTTGTTAATGCTGAGGAAGCGGGCGGAATAGTCACCGGAATAGGTCTTGGTTGGCGAGCATCAGATGAAATCGACTACCCTACCGATCCACCTCCGTTTGAGTTTGAGTGGCGACTGTATGGACCGTTCACTAATGCCGATACCCTTAATATCCACAACAATTTCGTAAAAGACGTGTTTGTTACCAACGACGGATTTATTTACGACGTGGGCGATACAATTATACGGTGTGATTCGCTTTATACTGACACGGGATTGGTGGAGCATTGTGACTCTGTGGTTGTCGTGTCCGGCATGCCGAGTACTGTTCTAGGTGAAATGGACGTCTTGTTTGATGTGGACAATCCTGGCTTTATTAACTCAGAGTACAATCTGGTTGTCGATAGCTCTTTCAATGGAATTGACACCTGGATTCTAAACACAACTGACACCATATACAATGTGTTTAAGGATTATCCTAGTGGCGAGACCATTGAGTTGAATTTCATCTTCTGGGCTCGTGCACGTGATGATGCTTTTGTGCCGGATATAGTACCTGCTTTTGAACAATTCAAGGTCATTAATCCCAAGTTCGAACGAGATGTAGCGGTACTTGACTTCACCTACTCAAGCGGAATTACGCTTACGAAATATAAACTGACGCCGAATAATCAAAGACCGGATACTACATTGTTTAATTATCCGAATGATTTCCATATTTTACCGTTTTGGGCTGACCTGATCAGGACTTGGAATGTGGACCTACCCTTCGAATATTCGGACTATTACTTTGTCAAGAGTCAGAATAACATGAAGTTGGGGCTGGACCTTAAGACTTTACTTAGTTATAAGGTATTGATCATTTACAATGAGCATATCTATCCCTCCGACTTGCGGTTATCGAAGTTTGAGGATCCGCTGTGGAAAGCAATCGATGCTGGTGTCAATGTATGGTCTACGATGAGGGCACCGGTAGAAGGAGGAACCGCTGGTCCCCTTCTCGATATATCTGAGAGCTACGGGAACATGTCCTCGAACTATCGTTTCTACTTCGGAGTTGCTCGTACCCAGTTTTCAGGCTGGTTCTGTAAGGCCGCCTATATCGGACCCTGCGTCCCTAAGTACAGAGCTGAGGATTTCATAGGGGCCTACTCTCTTAAACCCGATCAGTGGCCGGAGGTTAAGATTCTTCCCGAACTTGTTGAGAACCGCACGTACTGGGATGCTAACCTTGTCCCATTCTTGCCTGAGTTACCATGTATCCCCGAGGTTAATTGGAGTGAAGCAGCATGGGGTTCTGAGGTGATGTATCTTTATAAGTCTATCTATGGTGCAGATCATCCGTTGGGTATAGATCCGCAGTATGGATTTGACTGGGTGATGGAGGGTACCCCGGTTGGACATCGATTCAAGACGGGACTCTTCAGAACAGTGCATTTTGACTTCACACCCTTGTGCATAGATACTACTACCACCGACACCGATGGTGACGGAATTCGTGAAGTCTCGCCCGTTCAAGCCCTGGTTAATAATGTGTTGGACTACCTTTATGATCCCTCAATTGCGGCTCCAGTGTCAGAGATTCGCTACAACGATGCTGGACAAAGTCTGTCGGTGTCAGAGATGCGACGTCGCTATTGGGAACGTAATAACGAAGCCTTCATCGAGAAGACAGGTGGCAGTCTCTTGGATCATAGGCGATAGAGGATGTGACAACCAAATTTCAGTTGATTTTTCAAGGGACCGAGTTTTCTCGGTCCCTTTTTCTATGAGTACAATTAGTTTGAAGAGCCTTACTGAAATCGTCTGAGTTGCGGATTGTCCGGAAATCTCTGTCGGGCTATAGTCAGCAGCGAGTCAGCCACCGCTGTCTGTCCAGTTGATAGGTAGGCACTGATCAGGTTTATGTACGCATCGGATAGATTACTGTCCAGCGTTATAGCGCTCTGACTATGATAGATCGATTGACCAAATTTTCCAGCTTTACCGTCCAGGTAACCAAGTTGATAATGAACCCTCGCACGCTGTCTGGCGATGTTCTCAGGACTATTTCTGAAGACAATGGCAAAGGCCTCATCGTCTGTTTCAATAGGAGGAGGAGTAGCATTCAAGGCTCTATTCAAGACCGATCTGGCAGCATCAGTCAAACCGCGTTCGGTCAACAAGATGGCTGCCTCATTCAGAAGATAGATGTCATCATCGGTGGCTTTTGCCGAGGTGTAAACCGCTTCAATAACAGCCGCATCACCAACCACACTGTCAGCGAAGATACAGCGCAGAAGCACACTCTGCCCGGTGACATCATACGGTTGTCGCTTGACCGACTCGGAGACTGCAGCGATTGCTTCTTTTAGATTTCCTTCGAGTAGAAGCAGGGACCCGAGATTGGTATAGGCTTTTGGTCGGTTGGGATGGAACTGCAATTCGTGCTCGAAGTAGTGACGGGCAGAGTCAACCTTACCCAGTCGCAGGAAAGCGACGCCTACATTGAGATTTACTTCGGGGAAGGTGCTATCAATGCGCCTCGCTGCCTGGTGCAGCCTCAGAGCAGCCAGATAATTCCCTTGAGTATACTCATACAGACCGGCCGCTATAGTAGTGTGCGGTGTGGATCCTACGGGTAACGGTACCAGTGGCAAGTATGACAGAAGACTGATTACGATCACAAGTATACCCGGCCTCAGAAGTGTGCGTAATGATGAACGCGAATTTTGATATACATCCGACAGACCAATAGCGGTCAGCACAAAATAGATTGGCAGGAGCGGTAATCGAAATCGGCTTGTAAAGAAAAATAACGCCCCGGTTGCTACATAAACCAGTATGAGCCACAAGACCACGCGAACCGATGTCATATGCCATCGGCCTATCAGACCCAGTAGTGCCAGGGGAAGGAGCAGCGCGAAACAGAGTGGATTGTAGCTCAGTAGTGGGTGATGATTAGAGAAAACCTCGATATCCCGGTTGTTGGAAATTTCCCGAGAAGCGAAGTTCCGATACAATTTCTCAAAGTAGAGCTTTAAAAAGGTAGACGGGTTATTAGCGATCCAGCGCCACCCCTGAGTAGCCCAATAGGAGGAAACCTCTCCTGGCTTGAGGTCTCGCCCGAGTGCTTGTTCGGCTTCAAACTCGATCTGTTCTATCCGCCAGTTGTGTCCCATTGGTTCGGGAAGTGTAGCTGATAAACCGTTTGCTTCGGGGTTATTACCGATGTAGAAATTGATTCCTCCCTGAGAAGAGATCAGCACGGGATCGGTCGCCAACATGAGATTACGCGCAGATACAGGCAAGATCACCAAACCCAGACCGACACCGAAGAGGGCGAGCTGGGCGGTCCATTTCGGTATATTCCGGTGGAATACGATAACCGTGACTATCATTGGAACGACCAGTACAAGCGCTGTGGGACGTGTGATAGCCGCCAGTCCAAGCATTAACCCCACTCCCAAAGCTCCTGCAAGTGTCCTGTGGTCGATCCAGACCAACAATCTATAGAGGGAAATTTGTAGCAGCAGGGTGAATAGCGGGTCGAGCAGTAGCTCCGATTCAAAGTAGAGAGCCATGGGATAGATAGCGTGGATCACAGCTGCAATAACGCCGATCTTCTGGTTGCCAATACGTCGGCCCAGAAGATAGGTTAGAAATACCGAAGCCACTCCGATTGCGATTCCCAGCAGCCGTGCAACCCAGAGTGATGGTCCGAATACGGCATAGAGCAGCCCCAGGCAGAAAGAATAAAACGGTGCCCGGAAGTATGTTGTGTCGCCTATGATGTTTCCCGACGCAAGGGATTGCGCCCAATGGTGGTGATAATTATTGTCGACCGTTAGTTGCTCCCACTCGGGGAGACCCTGATAAATCCACAGATATATGAGCCTGGTCAGAACCGCCAGAGTCAGCACTACAACAAGCGGCTTGTTCACTCTCAACCATGAGTTCATTGCAACCATTATCATAATATAGGCAGTCTCATACCTAACGATCAAAAAAAAAGCTACGAATTATACCAAAATGTGCATTCTAGATCACCATTGCAAACGGTACCCAGAGAGTGTAAATAGAGTGTCCCCTGAAGGGTTGGATGGGGGGTTGCCTATCTGCTTGTTATTATATAACTTAAGGTAGGAAGGAGATGATCTCCTGCAATACTATGCACAGCTTCCGAGCACGGTAAGTCCTATTCTCTACGGCACGTCCTTTGCTCAAAGAGCTGTTGGACATAGCAGGAGGTGATTTGATGAAGCAGTATTTGCACCATACTATAGCGTTGATTACGGTTCTCTTGATTGTAGCATGCCTGACCCCGACAGCCGGGGCAAAGGCTCTGACTCTATCTCCCGGGCTCAATCAGTTGGTTTTTGATGCTAAGGGTTCTCCTGACAGCCTGATCGACGTAGTGGTGTTTCTGGATGGAAGTTACCTTACCGAGGAAATCATTCAGTCAGAAAGAGCTGGTCTCACCCGTCATGAACTCATCAAGAAGGTTACATCGACACTGCGTGCTTATCAGTCACCTCATGCTGACTTGGTGCGACGTTTCCTCCAGACCCACTCTCAACGTTCGGTGACGGAATACTGGATCGTTCCGGCTTTGTCGGCAAGACTCCCACTCTCTCGCCTGGAGTCATTGGCTCTTATGACCGGTCTGGAACTGGTAGTCGAGGATGCCGCGCTCAGTTTCGATGAGCCGATTGAAGTGAAGAATTCTCCGGAATTCTCGACCTCATCAGTGGCCAGCCACCTTGAGCTTCTCAATGTTCCCTCGTTATGGGCGCGCGGATTGACTGGAACGGGTCGGTTGGTCTGTTCTTTTGATACCGGAGTTGATCAGGTTCATCCCGCCCTGGCTCCCAAATGGCGCGGCAACCATGCCGAACTTTCTGCTACCTGGTTTTCCAAAGTGAGTCCAGATACCAATCCTACCGACAAAATCGGTCACGGCACCCACACGATGGGTATTATGGTCGGTTCTGTTGATGCGGATTCGTTCGGAGTGGCTCCTGATGCTGAGTGGATTAGTGCCGGTGTCATCGACCAGGGACGGGATCTGGCGACGACACTTTCCGACATCATTGAAGCTTTCCAGTGGGCACTTGATCCGGATGGTGACTCAACGACTACCGACGACGTCCCCGATGTTATTCTTAACAGTTGGGGAATCCCGAAAGGACTTTTCGTCCCCTGTGATCTGACCTTTGCCACAGTAATCAGCAATGTCGAGGCAGCTGGAATTGTAACCATCTTTGCGGCCGGTAACGAAGGTCCCGAGCCTGCTTCACTGCGCAATCCGGCCGACATGGCTCTTTCTCCGCTGACTTCATTTGCGGTCGGGGCGGTTGATAATAATTCCCAGATCGCTGGTTTCTCCAGCCGGGGTCCGTCTTCGTGTGATGAAAACGAAATCAAGCCCGAGGTAGTCGCTCCCGGCGTATCGGTCCGTTCCTCGAGCAAGGATGGAGAGTACAAGGTGTTGAGTGGTACTTCTATGGCGGCTCCGTTCATTGCCGGCCTTGTCGCCCTCATGCGCCAGCACAATCCGGATGCCACTGTCACGGAGATCAAAAATGCCCTGATAGCGTCCGCCATTGATCTTGGACCGGCCGGCGAAGATAATGCCTATGGGCATGGTCTGGTTGATGCCTCGGTCCTGATTGATTATCTACCGTTACCGAGTCTACCTGGTGGTACTTTTGCTACGCATGCAACGGTTCAGATGGAGATGACAATATCTGATTTCGCTCAATATGGACTCGCCCCCGGTTCGATCTACGATGTTGAAGGTGACGGATTTCGAGTTCAAGGCAGTGATAATCTGCTTTACGAAGCGGGTATCATGATCGCCTATGAAAATACTTCAATGTCCAGCTCAGTCCGAGACAGTCTGGGACAGTACGCACCTTCCGAGTTCACCCCGGTAGCGAAGCTCTCAGAAGAATACACCGGTTCTTTGGACGGTGTTCACCGTGTGGCTGTTTACGCCGACGAAGACAAGGCCGATCCGATAGTGGTTCGTCAGGAAACAATCAGCTATCCAAATATTGATGACAACGGCCTCCTGATTTTTAGATACTATCTTGTCAACAACACCAGTGACGATGTTCACGGACTGAGCTTTGGGTTGTTGGTTGATTACGATCTTACATCCGGAAGTGATCAGGTTGCCTGGGATCTCGAAACTGAACTTCTGCACCAGTATGCAGCAAGTGGCCCGAGAGTTGGTCTGGTAGGACTGAGCAATCTGGTTTCATTCAGAGCTCTCGATAATGGAGCTGGCAAGACCGGTTTCACTGATTCCGAACTCAGCCAACTTATTGCATCTCCCGCGTACACTGGGGTTGATGAAAGCACTTCAGGCGACTGGTTGTTTGTGACCGGGTCGGGCATACTGAGCGTTCCGGCCTACGACTCGATAGAAATTGCGCTGGCTTTGGTCGGCTCCAACACTCATGAGGGTCTTTTGGCTAATGCTAACGTGGCGCGCGAACTATATGGTGTCAGCACCAGCATTACCGATCCGCAGGATGATGTTCTGCCCAGTGATTTCGTGCTGCATCAGAACTATCCCAATCCGTTCAACCCAACCACCAATATTGCCTTTGACTTGAGCACCTCTGGCAGGATCAGCCTCGAAGTCTACAATTTGCTGGGACGTCATGTGAAAACAATCTATAATGGTCCTATTGAGGCTGGGTGGCATCGGTTTGAATGGGACGCCACTGACGAACGGAACGAGTCGGTCGCTACCGGCGTATATTTCTACCGGTTGACCACTCCGTCGCACACCGAAACGAGAAAGATGTTGTTGTTGAAATGAGATATTCTGACATTTTTGTAACCGGAAACGTCAATATTGATAGTGATCAACACGTTACAAACCTCTTGAAGGAACTGGGATTATGATAGCGAGATATGCGATAGTTGGCTTAGTGATTCTGACTTCTATGCTTCTAATGGTAGCTTCGGCCTGGTCTGTGGCACCAACCAAAGAGGCTATCGAGAAATGGAAGAGCGAAGGGATCCTTGAGGAGAAACTCAACCGATGGAAATCGTTCAAGGAGAAGGGTGGCTGTTCTCCAGTCGAACATTCGGTGTTCGACAAGAAGGACAGTCGCGACAGATTAGCCACCGGGGTTGAGACTATCGACACCGTCAAAGTCATTTGTATTCTCGTTGATTTCACTGATTGGCCCTACACGCTGGGAGTTGCAGCGGAACCATACCAGTTTGATTCCATATTATTTTCAGACTCAAACTGTGATACTTGTGCCTATGATAATCCCACCGGTTCAATGACGGATTTCTATATGGAAAACTCATACGGCAAATTCTATGTCCAGGGAGATATCTTTGGATGGTACACAATGCCTGAGACTTATGCCTGGTATGAGAATGGCGAAGATGGCATTGATGGCGAGGCGCGGGCACGTGATCTGGCAGTGCACGCCGTAGATATGGCTCACGATTCCGGGGCTGATTTTTCCGACTATGACTTTAAAGGTGATGGTTTTTGCGACGGCGTAATTATCATTCATGCCGGACGTGGCGCCGAGGAAGGCGTCTATGGTATCTGGTCACACAAGTCAACTCTCCGAACTGATTGTTTCTATGATGGTGTGTTGATTACGAATTACACTATGAACCCCGAAGAGACTGGTCCGAATTCAATATCGCCAATTGGCGTTGTGTGTCACGAATATGGTCATTTTCTGGGCTTACCGGATCTTTATGATGTTGATGGGGGAGAAGTGGGTTCTGATGGTCTAGGCAACTGGTCATTGATGGCCCGCGGCAATTATCTGGGTGCTTCTAAAAAACCGGCGCACATGGATGCCTACTGTAAGGCTTTTGTGGGTTTTGTGGAACCGATTGATGTGACGGCCAATCTCGACTCGGTTGCGTTTCCGGCTGTCGAGTACAACCCGGTAGTATATAAGGTACAATATGATCCCGGTGAATACTGGTTGATAGAAAACCGACAGAAAATGGGATTTGATATTAGTCTTCCGGGTGCCGGTCTGCTCATTTATCACGTTGATCTGGATGCCCCACCTCAGAATACAACGCCGTCACGCTACTATGTTAGTCTTGAACAAGCCGACGGGGATAATGGTCTGGCTTACACAGAATTCAATTATGGAGATGCTGGTGACCCATTCCCCGGAGCAACACACAACCGCGAATGGCACAATTTTTCATTACCCAATAGCCGAACCAATTTCGACATAGTTACAGAATTGGGTCTGTGGGAGATCAGCGATTCTGATTCCATGATGTACGCCGATATTGACGGCGACGAAGGATACTCCCGTCCATGGGTGGAATTGTACGGTCTGTCTCCTCTGGTTCTGGATGATACCCAGGGGGGCGACGGCGACGATATTTTGGAAGCAGGGGAAACAATCCAGTTCTTCTGCACCGTTATCAATCGTATGCGGTACTCATACAATGTCCGGGCCACCCTCGCGACCGATAATCCGCATGTCCAGTTTATAACCCAATCGGTCAATTTTAACACCGATCTTTTCGCTCAGGAGAGGAGCAATCTCATACCGATTGAGTTTAGTCTTGCGGCCGATCTTATCTCTAAGATTGATTCGTTCTATGTAACGATCACTACCGATTCTCTGGAATCGACACCCGGGTCGTCGGAATTCTCGGCCACCTTTGGTTTTGAGGCACAGGTCGGTTCGGCGCAGGTGTTGATCGTTGATGACGATCGCGGTGAAAGTTATGAGACCAATATCGAAGATGCTTTTCTTGCTTTGCGTGTTCCTGCCCATACTTATGAGAAAGCGGCGAGTGGCTCTCCAACTGCCGGTGATCTATTGCAGTATCCTATTGTTTTCTGGATTACAGGCGATGTGGATGACAATGTTCTGAGCACAGACGACGTAGCCGCGATGGGAACGTTTCTGGATAATGGTAACAGCTTGTGCCTCTCTACCCTTTCCGGGATAGATAATATCGAGACACACAACCCGGCCTTCCTGGCAAGTTACTTCCATGCGGAGAAAGTAGGCAATTCCTTTGATCCTTTCCTTGACGGCGTGAGTGGTACGGCATTTGATAATATCATTGTTAGATTTCGTAATGGTGTTCCGCAATTGCCTTCGCAGTGTGATCTCAATTCTGTCGGGGGTGGGGTGAATGTCCTTCAATCAAAGTGGGATACCAATAAGAATTTTGGAGTTACTTTCAAGGGTAGTTTCCAAACTATCCTACTGGCATTTCCACTCGAGTACATAGACAATGATGATGGTGGTGGGAGATATCCGGTTGATAGCCTGCTAGAGCGGTCGCTACAGTTCTTCGGTGGTATTGCCAGTGAGGTCTACGATGGCCAGCCGTTCTCATCTTTGCCGACTAGCTTCGAATTGGATCAGAACTTCCCCAATCCGTTCAATCCAAGCACTACCATATCATATACACTTCGAGCCACAGGCAGTATCGGTGAGCGACCGAACCACACGAAGCTCAGCGTCTTCAATATTTTGGGCCGTGAAGTAACCACGTTGGTGGACAAGGTTCAGACCCCCGGCCAATATCAAGTCGAGTGGGATGGTAATGATCGTACTGGTCACAGAGTTGGTTCGGGTATCTATTTCTATCGTCTGATCCGTGGCGACGAGGCCGTGACCAGGAAAATGGTCCTCGTGAAGTAAATTCGACAGTCGCACAATCAGCTTGCAGACATCTCCATCCTTAGGAAAATTTCATAATCGCCCCCTTGTCGGGGCGGCTATCTTATGTGTAGCCATAAGCTTACACATAAATAAAATCCTTTGTGTTTTTTACAGAAAGGTCTTGACTTTTCTGGGGAATTGACGATACTTGAAAATGAAAATCGTTTTCATTTAACCGATTGAGGTTTGGAGAAAGATGCGCGAACTACTGAAAATGAGAGGTTTCAAGATGACTCCGCAGAGGGAGTTGATCTTTCGTGCTTTCTTTGAAATCAAAGAGCATGTTTCGGTAGACCAGCTTTATGATGTGGTTCGCAAACAGGATCCATCAATCGGATACAGCACTGTCTGGCGCAATCTCAAACTGATCTGCAAGATTGGCCTCGCCCAGGAAGTCATCCTTGGGGATGGGATCACCCGGTATGATCGGGTGACGGAAGTGCCGCACGGTCACCTGTTTTGTATCGGATGTAAAAAATTGACGGAGTTCAATGTAGACCAGATCGTAGGTCTTTTGGCACATGCGGCCGGAACTGAGAACTTCTGGCCCGAGTCTTTCAAAATAGAGATTCACGGTTTCTGTGATGAGTGCCGCGTCCTTAACGAGGAGCGCCAATCGATTGAGCAGACTCCAGATCGAACGGCAGTTACGTTGGACGGTAGAGCCGACACCATACGGGATTGAGGTAGGAGAAGATGACGTATCTGAATATGATGGTTCCCGGTCAAAAAGGTCGGGTAGTGGGGTTCTCCGACGACACCAAATTGGTCCGCCGACTATACGAGCTTGGGATTCAGCCGGGACGATCTATTGTCTATCTCCGCAATGCTCCTTTCAGTGATCCTCTCGAAGTTCGAGTTGGTTCCAACCTGATTACGCTACGCAAGACGGAAGCGTCTCTCGTGGCAGTTGAGTTGGACGAGTAGCACGGCAGCGAGGAACCAATTTCATGTCCCATCGAAGTACCACAGGCAGTGCCGCACACATGGCTACTGTTGCTATTTGTGGTAATCCCAACTGCGGTAAGACGACGATTTTTAATGCCATCACCGGACTCAGTCAACGCGTCGCCAACTACCCCGGCGTAACAGTTGAAAGAGTATCCGGTCGGTTCTCGGCTGGTCCCGATGAAAAGCGGACCTTCACGCTGGTTGATATTCCAGGTACATATTCCCTGTCGGCCTTTTCTCCAGACGAGGAAGTGGCTATTTCGGCTTTGATTGGTCAGCTAAGAGATACCCCAGCACCGGACGGAATAATCTGTGTCCTCGACGCAACTAATCTAGAGCGTAGCCTCGCATTTCTGTTTCAGGTGCTTGAGATAGAACGTCCCACGGTAGTTGCGGTAAACATGATTGATCTGGCTAAGAGACGGGGACTGCAAATTGATTTTGAGGAGTTGTCGCAAGCTCTCGGTGGAATCCCGGTAGTGCCGGTGATAGGCAATCGTCGTATGGGTATTGATGCCCTGAAAGCAGCCGCAGCCGAGTTACCGAATCTGGAGCCGGTCTCACCGGGGGAGATTTATGGTCCTGAGGTGGAACAGTTGATTGGTTCACTTCAGAAGGATTCTGAAGATGGATATCATAGTCGGGCGGAGCGTCTGCGAGTTATATTTGATGCTGACTCACCGGCCGAGGAGCGTTTCCTGGCGGAGGAGCCAGACGTAGGAGATACTCTTCGGGAAGGTCGTCGTCGTATTCGTGAGGCACACGGTTCCCTGTCTCTGGTCGAGAAGGAGGCGGTCAGCACCAAGTCGGCAGTATTGTTTCGTCGGGTTGTGACGGTCGTGAAACCGGGAAGGATCTCCAACTCTGAGCGCATCGACATGGTTCTTCTGCATTCAATAATGGGACCAATCCTGCTGGCCCTGATCATGATGGTTGTTTTCCAGTCGATCTTCAGTTGGTCCGAACCGATAATGAATCTCATTGATAGTTTCTTTGGCACATTGGCTTCGCATGTAAAAACAATGATGGCTCCCGGTCCATTGCAATCGTTACTGACCGATGGCGTGATTGGCGGAGTCGGTTCGGTCCTGGTGTTTATCCCGCAGATTGTTATTCTCTTTCTCTTTATCTCTATTCTGGAAGACTCTGGCTACATGTCGCGAGCGGCATTTTTAGTGGATCGACTTTTTCGCTGGTGTGGATTATCTGGAAAATCATTCATCCCTATGCTCTCATCATTTGCTTGTACTGTCCCCGGTATTCTTGCTACCCGGACTATTGAGGACAGGAAACTACGCTTCATTACGATCTTAGTAGCGCCGTTGATGACCTGCTCAGCGCGGTTACCGGTCTATGCGATCATGATTGCCGCTTTCGTGCCTTACCGTGTGTACTTTGGTGTCCTAAACCTACAGGGCATTGTGCTAACCGCTCTATACCTGTTAGGGATCGTGGCTGCTATTGTTGTTTCGTACGTGTTGAAGCGAATAGTATTCAAGACTGAGCGGGGGACATTCCTGATGGAGTTGCCCTCGTACAAGGTGCCTTTGCTTCGTTCGGTGGTGGTTCGGGTAATCAATCGTGCAAAGTCCTTTGTGCTACGGGCAGGAACGGTGATTCTGGCGATAACGATCATCATCTGGGCGTTGAGCTATTTTCCCCATGACGATGCCATCACTGGGGAATATACGCTGCAGGCCGAGACGGCCAGGCAGGAGACGGATGAGACGGTTGCGATCTATGTCGCCCAGCTCAACGATTCTAAGGAATCTGTTCCCGTCGAACAGCAAGAGACATTGGGACATATCAGAGAGCGTTTCGCTTTCGTCAACGATATTGCTGAACTGAGCGTGGTCCGGTCTGAGATGGACAGGCAATACGAAGATATGCTTAGTCCGATCTCGGCTGTCTATGAAATCCGACGGCAGGAGTTGACTCTGGGGGTTACCCTGAATGAACTGAGAAATGCTGAGGCTGGCGCTCACTTGCGGAACTCCTATTTCGCCGGCATTGGAAAGACCCTCGAACCTATTTTCCTACCGCTGGGGTGGGATTGGAAGATCACTATGGCCACGCTGGCCGCTTTTCCTGCGCGAGAAGTGATTATTGCCACTATTGGAACGATCTACAATTTGGGTTCTGAAGATGGCGGCGAATTATCACTAATTGACAAAATGCGCCAGGCTCGTTGGGAGGATGGGCCTCGTCGCGGTCAGTTGGTCTTTTCTCCGGCGGTAGCCCTGTCAATAATGGTGTTCTTCGCTCTTAGCCTACAATGTGGTGCAACAATAGTGACGATCCGGCGTGAGACCGGCTCATGGTGGTATGCTTCAGGTACATTTGCTTATATGACAGTGCTGGCCTACTTGGCTGCTTTCAGTGTCTATCAACTCTCAAGATGGATGTGGGGGTAATATGACGGAAGTTCTCTGGCAATACGTAGTGGTCATAGCGCTCTTAATACTGGCCATTATTTATCTGGTCGTTCGTTACTATCGTCGGCGGCGGCGTACAGAGCCTGGATGCTCAAAGTGTGCCCTTAATAATTCCTCGTTGAAGTATCCGACAGTCATCAATCTGGACAAGTCAGACAAACGGTCATCAAAAGACTAACATCCGTTCTCTGTGCTTTCAATTTTCAGCTAATAGCATTACTTTGTCGGTATGTTTGAAACGGCACCAATTCTACTGGGACAGTATCGCCCACATGATTCCTATCTTCACCGACTCGATGCTCGAGCCAAGATGTTGCCGGTGACAGTGGTCCTGGTATTGGCTCTATTGACATCCTCATTCATTTTTCACATCGCTATCTTGAGTATCCTGCTTATAGGCCTGCTCCGATCAGGTGTGGCGCCATCAAAGTTGATGGCCAATTTTCGACCGATTCTGATCCTGGCGGTGATTACTTCGTTGTACCATCTGGTTTTCTCAGGCATAGGAACCCCGGTACTTTGGAACCTGTACGGCTTCGAGCTTACCGAGGGGGCAGTCAGGATGGCTGGCTTCTTTTCACTCCGTTTGATTCTGTTCGTGTCGTTTGCCTTTTTGGTGACCCTTACAAGTTCACCTTCAGAGCTGGCTAATGCTTTTGCCCGGGTTTTGTCGCCGTTGCGCCGTCTGCGTATTCCTGTCCAGGACCTGGCTTTGATCCTGTTTATGGCCATTAGATTTATTCCCGTTCTCTACCAGGAGTTTGAGACTATTCGCAATGCCCAGATCATTCGCGGGGTGCGCTTTACGGGATCGATATTCAATCGTATCAGGAAAACAGTGTGCATAATCATCCCGGTGTTTGTGGCCGCCTTGCAGCGAGCTGACGAACTGGCGCTTGCAATCGAAGCTCGGGGCTACCGAGGTGAGGTACTGCGTACCGTTTATTCCCAATTAAAGTTCGGGAAACGCGAATGGGTGTTTGTAACTGGGAGTACGGTAATTGTGGTCGCGCTTTTTGTGGTGACAGGCTGATTATGGCTGATAGAAACATCAGACTGGTGATCGAGTATTCTGGTACCGGCTATGCGGGTTGGCAGATTCAGGCCGTAGAGCGCACGATTCAGGGAGAGCTAACCGAAGCTATTTTACGTACGACTGGCAAGAAGGTGAAGTTGACTGGTGCTGGCCGCACCGATGCCGGCGTGCACGCACTCGGCCAGGTAGCTAATTTTCGAATTGACCACAATATTGAACCGGAACGTTATCGGGACGCCCTCAACTACTACCTCGCGGACGATATTCGCGTAAAAAAGTCAGTGGAAGTACCCTTGGATTTCAATGCTCGACGAGATGCTCTCTGGAAGCGCTATCGATACTTGATTGGAAATGAGAGATCGGCACTTCACCGCCAGCTGCGCTGGGAGTATGTTCGGGATTTGGATTATGCCAGGCTACAAAAGGCGGCTGAACTGGTAACAGGTGAGCATGATTTTTCGGCCTTCTGTGTAGTGGCTTCGCTTAAGGAGGACAACCGTTGTCTGATTCATGTGGCCAGGTGGAGAAAGATTGGGCCTCTGCTGGTTTTTGAAGTGCGGGGTAACCGCTTTCTGCACAACATGGTAAGGATTCTGGTAGGGGCTATGGTTAATCTGGCTACAGTATATCCGGACAATCATCGGGAGAACTTGACTTTAGAAGGCTTTGCGGATATTTTGCACACTCCGACAGCTCAGCGCGTAGTTTTCACCGCGCCGCCACAAGGGTTGTACCTGGTGACGGTTAAGTATTGAAGGGATTTAACGTATGAAGTTCTTTATTGATACTGCCAATATCGAGCAGATCAAATCGGCCGCCGCTATGGGCGTTCTCGATGGTGTTACCACTAACCCCTCTCTGGCCGCCAAGGAGACAGCGCCTTATAAAGACCTGCTGGTTGACATTTGTAAGATCGTTCCCGGTCCGGTCTCGGCCGAAGTTCTCGCCACCGACTACGATGGAATGATGAAAGAAGCGGCTGAGTTGGCTAAGATCGCTGACAACATTGTGGTCAAGATACCCACGATTCTGGAAGGTTTACGAGCTATCAAATCTCTCAGTAGCGACGGTATCAAGACAAACGCCACCCTTGTCTTCTCGCCATCCCAGGCATTATTGGTAGCCAAGGCCGGAGCGACTTTTGTTTCCCCGTTTATTGGCCGTCTGGATGACGTGTCGCAGAGCGGCATGGATCTGATTGATCAAATCGTCACGATCTACTCGAATTTCCTTTTTGAAACCGAAGTGCTGGTGGCTTCGGTACGGCATCCTATGCATGTAGTCGAATCGGCCATGCTTGGTGCGGATGTTGTTACCATGCCTTACGATGTCATCGCCAAACTGATCAAGCATCCTCTGACAGATATCGGTCTGGCCAAGTTCCTCGAAGATTATAAGAAGGCCGGCAAGTAGTAATGATTGAACGGTACACATTGCCGGAAATGGGGGCGCTCTGGACCGACGATGCAAAGTTTAGTGCCTGGCTTGAAGTGGAAGTTGAAGCCGCTCGGGCTATGGCTAAACTGAAGATCATTCCCGAGAAAGCGTTCAAGGTCATTGAAAAGAAAGCGAAGTTTGATATTAAGCGGATCGATGAGATTGAGGCTGAAGTCAATCATGATGTTATCGCTTTCCTGACCTCGGTCGGAGAATTTGTCGGCGAAGAGGCGAAGTATATCCATTTTGGAATGACTTCCTCCGACGTCCTCGATACCGCTTTGTCGTTGAACCTCAAGCGTGCTACTGAGATTATTGACAAGAAGATTACTATTGCCCTCAGGGAGATCAAGAAACTCGCCAGGGAGCACAAGATGACTCCCTGCATGGGACGCACTCATGGAGTACTGGCCGAACCGACGACTGTCGGTCTGAAGTTTGCCATGTGGTATACCGAGTTGCAGCGCTCTCAGGTTCGTTTCAGGGCGGCCGCCCAAGAAATCGCGGTGGGCAAGATATCCGGTGCGGTCGGGAATTTCGCCAACCTCGACCCGCGGGTTGAGACTGCTGTATGCCGGAAGCTGGGTCTAACGCCTGCCAAGGTTTCAACTCAGGTGATTCAACGTGACCGTCATGCCAACTTAATTACCGCATTGGCCATAATGGGTTCATCGCTGGAGAAATTTGCAACTGAAATCCGGCACCAGCAACGTACCGAAGTGGGGGAGATGGCCGAGGGATTTAGTAAGAAGCAAAAAGGCTCGTCGGCCATGCCGCACAAGAAAAACCCGATCACGGCCGAGAATATCACTGGTGTTGCACGCCTAATACGAGGTTATGCCGGAACCGCCATGGAGAACATCGCGCTTTGGCATGAGCGAGATATTGCGCATTCGTCAGTTGAACGTGTGATTTTGCCAGATGCTACCATCCTTGCGGACTACGGACTTCAGAAGTTCATCGACCTGTTGAAGGGGTTGGTGGTCAACGAGAAGCGGATGCTTGACAATATATACTTCCGGGGCGGCGTTGTGTTTTCGCAACGGTTATTGCTGTTGTTGACCGCGCCGATGGGCTCCCGGGACAAGGCGTACCGTCTCGTGCAGAAGAACGCTATGGCGGCCATGGAGGGTAGAGGCTCCTTCCGGGAACTGGTTCACGGCGACCGGGAGATTCGCAAGCACCTCTCAGACGCAGAGATTGACACTTCCTTCGATCTGGGCTACTATACGAAAAACGTTGGAAAAATATTCAGTCGAGTGTTCCGTAAATGATTGTTCGGGATGGTTGGTCTTTCATATTCGTAGCTTTGGCGTTATCAATCGCTGTTCTTTTTGGTGCTTTGCGCTGGGATAGCCTGGTGTTGATGATTGTGGCTTCGTGTCTGGCCGTACTCACGGTGATAATGGCTTTTTTCTTTCGCGACCCCGATCGTATCATTCCCGATGATCATCTGGCTATGTTAGCACCGGCCGATGGTCTCGTTGTGGCAATTGAACCGATTGATCATCCTCATATTGACGGCCCGGCGACCAGAATATCGATTTTCTTATCTGTTTTTGATGTACATATTAATCGTGTGCCCTGTGGAGGAACGATCGACTACGTACAATATAATCCAGGTAAGTTCATGGCCGCTTTCGCTGACAAGGCCTCTGATCTGAACGAACGGACAGAAATCGGTCTGACAACTCCCCAGGGACACAAACTGGTATTTACCCAGATTGCCGGTCTGATCGCACGCCGTATAGTTTGCCGACTCAGTGAGGGTGACTCCGTAGCCGCCGGTGAAAGGTTTGGTATGATTCGATTCGGGTCGCGCAGTGATCTGATTGTACCTGCCACCTGGAACCTGGCTGTGAAGATGGGTGACCGTGTCAAGGGTGGAACAACGGTAATAGGATATCTTCCGGACCATGTGGGCAACCAACCACAGCCGGACAACGTAACAGAAAGTGATGTCGAAGAACTATAGAGGCATATTCCCGGGCACTTTTACCATGGGCAATGTTGTCTGTGGTTTTCTGTCGATCCTGTCCGCATTCGAAGGAAACATAACGACTGCTTGCTGGTTTGTGGTGCTGGCCGGGTTCCTCGATGCTCTGGACGGCAAGGTGGCACGGCTTTCAGGTGGAGCCTCGCAGTTCGGGGTCGAGTTGGATTCGCTGGCCGATTTCCTATCCTTTGGCGTGGCTCCAGCTGTGCTCGTACATACAATCAAACTCTCCAGTCTCGGCAAATGGGGCTGGATCATTTCGATTGTCTACATCATGGCGGCATCATACCGCCTGGCTCGTTTTAATGTATTGGCAGACACAGATGAAAAAAAAGATTTCCTCGGATTGCCGGTACCGGCTGCGGCACTGACGATAGTCGCGTTTGTTATTTTCTCGTATAATTTGTGGGGGGGATTGGAATACAGTGAAATCCTGGTGACTATGATAATCCTTTTCGCTTTTCTCATGGTGTCCCAGATCCAATATGACGTTGTTCCTGATAGTTTCGATACCAGGGCCAGTCGGCTGAAACTTCTGGCGCTTGTTGTGGGTGCGGTGTTGACGATAATCCAACCGAGACTTTTGTTGTTTCCAGTTTTGGCATCATATATACTATTTGGGATGATTCGAGAATTATACCGCTTGGCGTATGCTGGTGTCGGCAAAGTCACTAGACGTTCGCATCCGTACCGCCGGCGTAAGAATGACAGGAAACAAGAAGATGAGTGCCAATAAAAAAGCGGTTGTCCATGTGCGACTCAAAGACGGAGTGCTTGACCCGCAGGGTGTGACTATTCACAAAGCCCTGTTGCAGATGGGATACAACGAGTTTACTTCGGTACGGACCGGCCGGTTTTTTGAACTGGAGATCCAATCTAACGCGGACAACATTGATAAGCGAGTCGAAGAAGTTTGCTCACGGCTGTTGGCCAATCCGGTTATCGAAAGCTATACGGTCGAAAGGCCCTCATGAAAGTAGGCGTCGTTACATTTCCAGGCTCCAACTGTGACTACGATGCTTATGCCGCGATCAGGCATGTCATGGGTGAAGACGTGGAATTCCTATGGCACAAGTCCACGGATCTTTTGGGTTGCGATCTGGTAATACTGCCGGGGGGGTTCTCATATGGCGACTACCTCCGAGGTGGGGCGATAGCCCGGTTCTCACCAATAATGGAATCTGTAATCGATTTTGCCCGGTCGGGTGGATTGGTGATGGGGATCTGCAACGGGTTTCAGATTCTGACCGAATGCAGTCTGTTGCCGGGTGCCCTGATGCGCAATGCCCACTTACGGTTTGCTTGTAAATATGTCTATCTCCGGGTGGAACAGAAGACCGGCCCATATACGCAACTGTGTCAGGAGGGGGAGGTACTAAGGATTCCCATCGCTCACGGTGAGGGCAACTACTATCACTTCGACGATGAGATCAAGAAACTGGAAGACGCTGGCCAGGTTGTTTTTCGCTACTGTGATGTCGATGGCAAAGTAACTGCCCAAGCCAATCCCAACGGCTCTATCAACAACATTGCCGGGATCTGCAACGAGGAGGGAAATGTGCTTGGAATGATGCCCCATCCCGAACGTGTGGTCGAGAACATTCTTGGATCCACGGATGGGTTGCGCATATTTGAATCGGTCCGGGCCGGACTGGCTGCGATGACGGGAGCGAGTCACAGATGAAGAAGCGGGAAGTAACATTCATTCTGGTTGCACTCGTTTTGGGCGCTGTGGCAGGCGGACTCATTGGAGACATTATCGGTACTTTTCTTCCGGCTGGAGCCGCCAAGACCGTGTTTACTAAGTCTATTGAGATCGGTTTTGATACCGTAAAAGTTGATTTTTATGCCATATCGTTCACGATTGGACTGATGCTCAAGATAAACTTCATGTCGGTGTTGGTGTTACTTTTGGTGATAATATACTTTAGATGGTGGTACCTATAAAGGTACTGCAAGTCGTGGAGGTATAAGATGCCCTTTGGCCTGGGGTTTGGCGAACTGGCGCTCATTTTTCTTGTCATATTGCTCTTGTTTGGCGCCAAGCGACTTCCCGATATCGCCCAGGGACTGGGAAAGGGGATTCGGGAGTTCAAGAAGTCGGTTAAGGATACTACCGACGAGATCAAGGGATCGATGGACGATGATGCGTCCAAGAGCAAAGACTCACGTCCGAATGACAAAGATAGTAAAGACGATCATTAGGACGGTCAACTGTCCCATGAACGACAGAGAAGAGCTATGAGTAACCAGTTCTCAAAAGCTGATGCTGATAAGGTAGCTGCCGTTATTGAATCGCAACAGGTCAGTTTTACAGCCGATCATTACCGGTTCAAGGTTGATAATCCTGAGGAGAAGCGTGCCCTTCGTCTTGAAGTTTATCCCGAGGTTACACTCGGCAAGAAACGTGGTATGCTGGTGGTTGTCTATACCGGTAACGCCCACGTGC
Organism: Candidatus Zixiibacteriota bacterium; assembly: GCA_019038695.1. Classification (NCBI taxonomy): domain Bacteria; kingdom Pseudomonadati; phylum Candidatus Zixiibacteriota; species Candidatus Zixiibacteriota bacterium. Next base: position 98,476 of record JAHOYZ010000026.1, on the reverse strand, counting down.
AATTGCATAATTGTACGGGTTATGTCGTTTCAGAAGAACTTGGCGAAGTCACCTTCATCGCGGAAGCGGAGAACCAACTTAGCGGCCTGGTCGTTGAGAGAGGAGCATCATGCTCGCAGTATGCGTCTATCAGCAGAGAATTAATTTCCTCAGACTTCACCCAATTGGGGGTAGAGGTGATGCTCTCCGGCGTGGCTATGTCGTTGGCGGAAGAAATCCTCACACAAGACAATAACGAGCAAGACGTTAGCCCGGATGAATAGCCATTGCCTGCAACCGATCCAGTAATCGATCTATAGACAAAAAAGGCCACTCCTACCGGGGTGGCCTTCTCGTAATTATCTCTCTGGTTATGCAGCTACTGCGCCATTTTCAGGAGGCGAATGATTCTACAAACTCATTAAGGTCGGCGGCGATATCCGAGGCTTTCTGGTAACGGGCATCGGGGTTCTTCTCCAGCACTTTCCAAATAATACGATCAAACAGAAGTGGAATTTGCGGATTGACCGTTGATGGTTTCTCCGCTTCGTGGTTCATGACGGAGTATATCAGCGACGTGATATTCTCTCCCTTAAAGGGGCGCTTACCCAGCAGCATCTCGTACAAGACAACTCCCAGCGAGAACAAGTCTGCCCGGTGGTCAGTGGTCAATCCTTTGAGTTGTTCGGGCGAGATATAATTGGGAGTTCCCATCGCGATGCCGGTCTTGGTCATGGAGTTGGAATCGATCCGAGCGATACCGTAATCCATGACTTTAACGCGGTAGTCGACGCCGATCATGATGTTGGCTGGTTTGATATCACGGTGTACAATGCCCTGCTCATGAGCGTATTGAAGGGCAGAACAGATCTGAATGATAATCTGAGCGATGATCCGATAGTTGAATTGAACTTTTTTCTTTATCATGTCCTCGAGTGTTTGGCCTTCCAGGAACTCCATAGCGATGTATTGCAACTGATCTTCAGAGCCAACATCGTAGATTGTCACAATATTTGGATGCGATAGTTTGCCGGCTGCCTGAGCTTCCCTGAAGAGTCGTTCCTTGAGTTCTTCCATTTCCTCGGGATCATTGACGAAGTCGAGGCGAATTGTCTTGAGGGCAACCGGGCGATTAATAGCAGGATCGATTCCTTTGTAGACCATACCCATCGCACCCTTGCCGAGATTGCCGGTTACCTGGTAACGGCCCAGATGATCAGGTGCTCCAGCCGGAAGTGGTTGAGCTTCTGTGGCCTGTTTTTCGACGATAGGTGGGGCGGACTCCTTCGGTGGACTGTCAAAGCCTATGATCTGCGGACTGCTTCTCTCTTCTGACGGCGGATCTGTTTCCGTTGTACATGTTTCCACAATCGCATCAATATCCGATGATGCTATTGTCTCATTGACTTCTTCTGCCTGGCCCGACGAATCATCTTCAAAGTCCTTATCGATATCGATTGCCTGGTGATCCGGGGGAAATTCTTCAGAAGACCCCAGAGCTCTGGTACCTAACAGGGCAGGATCGTTGGCTTCTTGCTTAATTGTTCTTACAGGTGGCTCTGGAGCATTTGTCGATTTGGAAGAGCTCGTTTGGACTGGCTCCAGTTGGGCAGAATTGGCAGGATCAATCTCATCTGCTTCGGCGTTGCCCAGGAATCGAGAACCAATAATAGGAGCGGCGACGATAAATGCTATTAGCTCCAGGCCGATATAGATTGTTTCCGGTAGAATCCGCAGAGAGCTGACAAGATAATAGTTGAGACCTACAGTGACGGCGAGAGAGCCTGTAAGGACAAGCAATCGATTGCGCACCGTAAGGAGGGGCAGGACAAAAGCGCACAAAGCCCCTAAGGCGAAGAGAATCAGCATGTCAACCACAGGTCGGTTGAATTTCATCAATATGTTATCATTAATGATGTTCTCGATAATCGTCGCCCGCAAGATTTCAGCCGATACCGTCGTACTCATCGGTGTAGCCAGCTCATAGCCTTCACCGTTGGCAACTCCTATAAGGATTACCTTGCCGCTCAGGGCGGAGCGATTGAAATCATCACTGAGAACATCAGCAGCAGAATATGTAACAAACGCTTTTTTAGGCAGATGGCTTATAAAGTACTCACCTTGACTGTTCACAGGAATAGTCTGTCTTGATCCAATGGCTACTTCAAGCCCCTCCCGTACTTGAATCTGGCTCGGGCTAACACCGAGATATGTCGCGGCTGCCAGTAGTGAAAGGGAAGGATAGTAGTATCCCTCATAATTCATGAAGAGGGGTTGGTGTCTTAATAAGCGGTCGTCATCCGGTCTGACGTATGCGAAACCAAGTAACGGTTTGCTCTCCAATAGTCTTTCGGCTGGCAGGAAAGTTCGGCGAACCAGCAAGCTGGATTGCTCATCCATAATACCCAGAGGATTGTCTACTGTAATTGAATAGTGGAACAGGTATTCCGGATTGTTGGTTTTCTGTGATCGAAAAGTAGCCAGAGCAATATCGTACGGCAAAATGGCGTTGTCGATCCAGGTTAGTTGATCGGCCAGGACGGAAGTATACCCGGCTGAGTCCTGGTAGGCATCTTCGATGAGATCAGTATTGAGGACGATGACCTTTGGTTCACCGGAGGCGGTGGCGGCCATTAGATCGGCAAGGACATCTCGGTTCCATGGCCACTTGCCAAATTCATCCTCGGCTCGATCATCAATCATGACCAGAGCCACATTAGCCCGGGTACCTTCTGGTGCCGTTAGTTGGCACAGGTAATCATTGATAGAGCGCTGGAGATTCTCAACCGGACCGAATCCATTGACGTAAGCGATCACGATCAAGATTGACAGCAACAGATACAAAACATTGGAAGAGTACTTGCTCATGGAATCCTCTGTCTATCGTCCCACGGCCAATCTTTGGACGAGCATGTCCGGCAGTTTGGCAAGGGTCATTTTCTCTTGTGTCTTGACGATATCGTATTCGGTGCGATGGAATCGTATCTCGCCCAGACTCAGGTCATAAGTTACAAAACAGGCACGGGGGTCGTTGTCGCGAGGCTGTCCCACAGAGCCAATATTGACCAGGTAACGTTGGTCATCAGTTGGATCAAAGTCGTGACCGGCCTGCTGACGTGGCAGTCCCTCGGGCGTTTCCCGGAATATCGTCGGTAAGTGTGAATGTCCATGAAAGCATATACTTCCCTTGAAGTGTTCAAACACCTGCCCAGCTTGATCTGCATCGAGGATATATTGCCACCGGTTCGGTTCCAGTGGGGAAGAATGAACCAGCGTTCCATCTTCGAAATCATGGGTCATGCGGTAGTCGGCCATCATGGTGAATTCGCGATCAGTCAGTTGCCCTCTCGTCCACTCGGTCGAGACCTTGGCCGCCGAACTGTACGTATCGGTAGACAGTCGACGCAGAACCGCGTATTCGTGGTTCCCCATGAGTTTAACCGATGCCCGTTTATCGATCAGGTCCAGGCAGGCAATCGGGTCGCATCCGTAGCCAACGACATCTCCCAGACAGTAGATATCATCAACCTGAAGTCGATCGATCTCCCGCAGGACTGCCGTGAGAGCTTCGAGATTACCATGGATGTCGGAAACAAGAGCAATCTTCATCTATCTCTTGCCCTCGACGTACTTAAAAGTGCTCTTTCCAACGGATATGAGATCGTCATTTTTTAGTTCCTGGCGATCAATCGGCTCACCGTTTATGCATGTTTTGCCTTTACGTCCGAGGTTCACCAGGGAATAGCAGTCTCCATCTCTGACGATTTTGGCCTGTATACCTGAAAGCCAGAATCCTTTGGCGCGTACATGGACAAACTTGGCTTTGCCGATTGTGACCACGTCGCGGTCAAGACGGTATTCCGAGAAATCGGTCTGTTCACCGCCGAGCAACAGAGATCCGCCATAACGATCGACAAGCTCACGTTCCTTGCGGTCGTTTTCCATCAGCTTCTTATGTGCCTTGGTATTCAGAACCATCGTGCCATCAAACCCAGCGGCATCATCGACGGGGGCAGTGCTCTCTGCCTGGTAGACTAACTGATACTTGCCAATAGTTATGACGTCCGCGTCGCGCAGCACCTCTTCGGATATCTTGCGGCTGTTGATAAAAGTACCGTTGAGCGACTCATTGTCGAGCAATATAGCGGCACCGTCATTGAACTCAATCATAGCATGTTTGCGGGAGACACCGCGGTTTTCTAGAACGATATCATTATCGTTGGTGCGGCCAATGGATAGCCGCCGTTTCTCGGTAACGATGCGCTCAATCACTTTGTTCTCGTACTTGACAACAATCTCAGCCATCTGGGAATCCTTTCCGTATCGTTAACTGTATTTTAGTCTGAACTATGTCTGTGCGCTGCAAAGTCCGCGAGGGCGATCCATGCCCGGTCGATGCTAAAGTTGGGCGGACCTCTTGTTGTCGCGCAGGGACTTAATTATAATGTCGGTATGGACATAGGAAATCTAAACCTGCTAAATAAGGTTCTCTGTGCACCTCTGGCAGGAATCTCCAATCGGCCCTTTAGGGTGCTGGCTATGAAGTTTGGGGCTGCTATGACCTTTACTGAAATGATTTCTACAGAAGGTATAATCCGGCATCAGGCTAAGACACTGGCTATGATGGACTTCGAGTCCGATGAACGACCTCTTGGAATTCAGTTGTTCGGGGCCAATCCGGAGAGTATGCGAAAGGCGGCCGAAATTACCGCTCAAAGAAATCACCCGGATCTGATTGACATCAATCTTGGCTGTCCGGTGAAAAAGGTTATCCGTAAAAATGGTGGCGCCGCCGTTTTGAAGGATCTTGTACTAACCGAGGAAATCATGCACGCTACGGTCGAGGGGGCTGGAAAAATTCCGGTCAGCATCAAGATTCGTACAGGTTGGGATGAACAGACCCCGGTGTTTCTTGAAGTAGGGCAAATCGCTGAGCGCGTGGGAATTGCCGCCATAACTCTGCATGCCAGAAGCCGGTCTGAGGGATTTTCGGGGACCGCCAATTGGGATGCAATCCGTGATCTCAAGCAGGAAGTTCATATCCCCGTCATCGGTAATGGTGATGTACGGACTCCGCCGGATGCTCGCCGGATGCTCGATGAGACTGGTTGTGATGCCGTGATGATTGGTCGAGCGGCTTTGGGGAATCCAACAATCTTCCAAGATATGAACGTTTTCCTCGAAACCGGTCAGATAGTAGCCCCAATGTTGATCGAGGATAGGTTAGCGGTGGCTCGTCTGCATACCGAATTGGCCGTGTCGGAATATGGCCCCCGGAATGGTCCTGTGAGGATGCGCAAACAACTGGGCTGGTATGTGAAGGGGCTTCCGGGAGCAAGCACTCTTCGGCCGCGACTGTTCCAGGTTGAAACGCTTGAAGACATCAATTGTATTTTCGACGAATACTTGCAGTGGCTTGCGGAAGCAAAGCCGCGAGACGCTGGCGACTCTCCATTGCTCTAAGATTAGGAACCAGAGCGTGATTTGCAGGGGCGGATGATCATCCTTTGCGACACATGTGTTTGCGCAAGACTGTCCCAGCCAAAAATCGTTGCGCCGGGTTGAGGGGCCGGGTATATTGGCCAATTAGTTGGACTGCAAATTTAAGGAATTAGTAATGAAGACATTGATCGTTGCCTTGCATAAGGATGGTAAACTCGCCTCCGCAACATTCGAACTAATAGAGGCCGCTAAAGGCTTGGGAAATGAAATATACACAGTGATTTTAGCCGATAGCGCCGATGCTATGGCGGCCGAACTCGCCGCACGGGGGGGAGGCAAAGTGCTGGCTGTCTCTGATCCCGGCCTGAAAGACTTCAATGACGAAGTCTACACAAATGTTGTCACAGAGCTGATTGAGAAGTACTCCCCTGAGCTGGTCCTGGGACCGGGTACTTTCTATGGTAAGGCTCTTTTTGCAAGACTGGCCGCCCGAAACAACGGTCCGATGACCAGTGACGCTACCGGCCTGACTCAAGATGGTGGTGTTATCACCGTTACACGTCCCAGCTATGGCGGTGCGGTTGTGTCTGAGGTCATCAAGAATAGCGACAGGCCGTTTTTCGTTACGATCCGTCCCAAGATATTCCCCGAATCCAAAGATGGTGACGGTGAAGCTGTTGCTGAGACTGTGGCCGCCGCTGGTGCTGGTACAGGTACGGCAATCAGAGAAGTCAAAGTTGAATCGTCAGGATCGGTCAATCTGGCCGAGGCGGATGTTATCGTTGCTGCCGGTCGCGGGATGAAGGCCGCCGAGAATCTTCAGCTAATCAAAGACCTGGCGGTTGCCACCAATGGTGCTCTGGGTGCTTCGCGGGCTATTGTCGATGCTGGCTGGACGGAATATGCCAACCAGGTCGGACAAACGGGGAAGACAGTCAATCCGAAGTTGTACTTCGCCATTGGCATTTCAGGTGCGATTCAGCACATCGTGGGCATGAGAACCTCAGGCACTATTGTGGCCATTAATAAGGACAAGGACGCCCCTATCTTCAATCTCGCCAACTACGGAATCATCGGTGATGCTCTGGAGGTAGTACCAGCCCTCACCGCCAAGTTCAAGACGGAACTGGGGTAACTCGACATAAATAGAGAATAAGAAAAGACCCGCTCGGTTTTAACCAAGCGGGTCTTATGCTTGATGAGTCAGCGCGTTGCTACGGGGTGGCCATTGTGTCTATGTAGATGCTACTGTCTATTGTGAAAGAACCGCATCCGTTGGTAACAGTCACCGATACTGCGTGCCATCCCGTATCAGGGAAGGAATAAATCACTGACCAGGCATTTTCAATCGTCAACGTGTCCACTGTCCAGGTCCAGGTCTCAATCACCGCGCGAGTAGTATCGACCGCGAAAGTAAATACCGTGGACGTATCACCCGTGCTTGGGACAAACCCGAGAGCAGTATTGGCTTCAGTTAATGAGTCGAAAAGCACGACCAGATTTGGTATGATCGATGTGTCGCTTATAAGGGTCGAATCACACATCCCCTCAACAATCAGGCTGACATCGTATACGCCAGGTTCGGTGTAAGCGTGGATCGGATTGGTGTCATCGTGAAGGGTGTCGCCATCGCCAAAGTCCCAAACCAGATGGGAAATTTGCCCGAGGGATTGATCCAGGAAACGGACCTGAAACTGACGACCGGGTAGGTGACATGACGTAGAATCTCCGATAACTGTGAACAGTGCTGTTACGGTATCGTGCACAATTACGGTATCGTAGACATAACCGAATGGTCCATTCTCATTATCAGATATTCCAAGTGCTATTACGTATATTCCGGCACTGTCGTATTCGATGGTGTTGTCCATCAGGATCGAAGTCTCGCCATTGCCAAAATCCCACGATCTAAACGCCACTGTAGGATCGGTCATGTCCCAGAAATCGACGGAGAGAGGTATGCATCCTTCATGAACACTCAAACTACACACAGGGGTGAGGCAATCAATAATGGTGATGGTATCGATGCCGGTCGTTGTTCCACACTCTCCGGTCACCGTTAAAGTAACTTGGAGGGTGTCAATCATAGTATAGGTATGAGTGATTGTATCGGGAGTGGAATCATTGTAAGTGATCCCAGCGCCGTCTCCAAAACTCCACACCCATTTGGTAATGCCCGCCTGGGAGATGTTGGTGAAAGTGACCTCAAGCCCGCGACACCCCATAGTCGTATCAGTGTCGAATGCGGCTGAAAGGGGGCCGATGATCAAGAAACGGCTCTTGGTCTCGGTGTCCTGACCAGTGTCCGGTAAGGTCTCATCAAACACCGTAAGGGAAACAGTGTAGGTGCCACCTTCCTCATATATATGAGTGAATGTACCGGTCGAATCGGGATCAAAAGTGCTTTCACTGTCGGGAGTGTCGTCACCGAAGTTAAAGGTGCCACGCTGATACGGTCCCTGCGAGTTGTCGGAGAATTGCACTGTGCAAGGAACACAGCCTCCATCCTTATTGGCGCTGAACTCTGCTTCCGGGTGTCCGGCAATTATGTAATTATTCGTTTCTGTTATCAGGTCATCACAACCGGGTACCAGATACACAAGAGTCGCCGCCATTCCAACTGTAAGGGCCAGACCTTTAATTCTATTCATTTCAAGACATTCCATTCCGTTGAGTTTATGATCTGTATATACGCCGACCATATTTAGGTGTCAATTGTTTAATTGGCGGCGTGGGGTGTGAACATGTCTTCATCTTAGGTTATACAACCAATAGCCCGGTAAGCTCCCGCTGTGACCATCAAGAATGTTCGGACTTCGACCGATCTACCCAAGAAGAAGACAAATCAGGCTAAGGAGTAAATATGTCCATAATGTTGGAAATCATTGAGTGGGTTGACCCCTCCGGCAAGGAGATGATTCACCGAATCCCCGAAGAAGGTTCCGCCGACTTTAAGCTCGGGGCGCAACTGATCGTTCGGGACAGCCAGATGGCGATATTTTTCAAGGACGGCCATGCAGCTGACCAGTTCTCTACCGGGCGGCACACACTTTCGACTCTGAATGTCCCTATCCTCACCCGTCTGCTGGCATTTCCATTCGGATTTGATTCCCCGTTTCGCGCGGAAGCGTATTTTATCAACCAGAAGGTTTTCACTGATCTGAAATGGGGCACCCGCCATCCGGTGACGTTTAGTGACAGTAAGTTTGGCCTGATTAGGCTACGTGGGCACGGAGCCTATACTATTCGTATTGAGAATCCCAGCCTTTTCCTCAATTCTATTGTTGGCCGACAGGCTCGGTATGAAACAGATGATATCCAGGATTATCTACGCGATGTCATTATTGCTCGTATGAATGATCTGCTGGGTGAGAAGCTCGACACAATTCTTAATCTGCCGGCTGTGTATACTGAGTTAGCGGAAGAATTCAAAACGATAGTCAGCTCGGAGTTTGAAAAATACGGACTGAGTTTAGTTGATTTCTACATTTCCTCAATCACGCCGCCTGAGGAAGTGGCTCAGATGATTGACCAACGCTCCGGCATGGAGGCGATTGGGGATCTGGACAAATTTGTTAAATTTGGTATGGCTAAAGGGTTGAGTAGTTCCAGTGCCGGTGGGGCCGCCGGGGCCGGGATGGGTATGATGGCCGGTGTGGGAGTGGCCGCTCCCAACCTGATTCAGAAGGTTTTCGCACCTGACCAGCGTGAACTGAAACGAGATCCGGTAGAAACTGTACCGTGTCCCAAGTGTCACACCGATACCCCGGAGCAATCCCGGTACTGCTATCGATGCGGTCATCAGATGATAGCCCAGAGTGCTTGCCCAACCTGTGGTACGCAGCTGCCAACCGAGGCAAGCTTCTGTTTCAGTTGTGGCACCCGGCTGGATGCCCGACCGAGTTGCCCTCACTGTAACGCTGAACTGATCGCCGGGTCGAAATTCTGTGGCGAATGTGGCAAGCAGATAAATGAGTCCGACAGCGCAAAAGAATAGAAGCGGTTTTTTCATATCTGTGGGTTGCCCCGGGTGTGGTGGGAAGCTGGAACTTGACAATAGCTTCTTTGTGCTCACCTGTGATTTCTGTGGATCAGTTCTGCGCGTAATCAGACCGGAGATTCCGTCGGCCTACGTGGTTCCGCCGAAAGTAAACCAACGCGAGGTTCGATTCTCGATTGATCGTTACCTGAAAGAAAACGACCAGCCGTTGACTGGTTCGGATATTGCGTATAAACGAGTCTATTATCCGTACTGGCGGGTTGAGGCTATTGCTCTTAAGACGCGCAACCGGATCACCTCGAAAGTCGATAGAGGTGATGCAAACGTACGCCACGATTCATTTGCTCCCCCCGTACATCATTCATCGCCGATCAAAGAAAAACATACCGATGTCACTTTGTCTCCTTTCGCCATCACCATAGCGGCAACCGGGGTATTAACAGGTATTCCGCCGACTCTCGGCGTACGTACCGATTATTTGAAAGTGACGCTCTTTGCTGAGGGAAACCTTGACGAGAGATACGACGTTCTTCCGGTTACAGTGCCTTGGGACGAAGCGGAGGGGCGGGTTCAGAAATCGGCTCAAGGGGTGGGGATGATTACGACGGCTGAGTTTGGTCGCAATCGGACCGAGTTATATCGTCCTACCGGGTCAATTGTGTACTTTCCGTTTTTTCTGGCTGAATCTCTGGCCGGCAGAGATTACCGCCGGTGGATTGTCGATGGTGTTTCCGGGCGGGTGCAATACTGTCTGGAGGAACCGGAGGAGATTGTCACATCGGATCAACCGGCGGAAGTGCTGATGAAGTTCGGGCAATTGGAGATTGAACATCACCGCTGCGCTCACTGCGGCGTGGATTTGCCCGGCGAGCAATCACATGTCTACATATGTCACAATTGTGATGAGTTGACCATCATTGAGGAGCACCCCGTGTTTCGCAATCAACTTCAGGTAACCACTGAGACTGGCGCAGAAGGGGATATGTTGGTGCCATTTTGGTCTATGCAATTTTCGCATCGGAAGGGATGGACCGTTGGCTCAATACTTGGTGGCTCACCCGACTTGAACTGTCTGGTAATTCCGGCCTTCAGAACCAGCAATTTCGAGGAAATATACAAGCTGGCTTGCACCATGACTGCCGTTGCTCCTCGTCTTGATCTGACCTCCCTGAGTGGTTTCAAGCGTTGTATGCAGTCAGTGGGAATTGGCCCGACAGAAGCTCTGATTACGGCCCAGGTTGTGTGTGCTCGGGCCAGGCTCGGTGTCTCGGCCAGTCTGGATATTCCCGATATCCAGGCGGCGGTGACCAGAATCTCGCTGTTTTTTGTACCGTTTCACCTCGAACACTATTTCATGTCAGACTCTGTACTCAATTCCGTGACGTTCTCCAAACAACTCCTCCAGCGACCCTGACTGTGCGCCGGGGAACTTCCCGGCGACAGGGGAGTAGGAGTACTAACAGAAGGAGGACGAACGGCGAAATATCTTGCTATCGAAAGCTGTTTTCTCTATGTTCGGGCGAGCGTCAATGACGCCAGTCCGGCTGCATTGAGCTGGAGTTTTGAGTTGAAGAAGGACTGAACCAGCGAACTTGGCCGTGGGAACATGTGGTCTTTGCCCATGTACGGCCGCTTTTTTTAGGTTGGAGTGAACATTGAGAGCAAGTGTATTCCGTCCCGTTCTCCTCGTCCTGTCCCTGATTATCTGCCTGCCGAGCGTGTCTAACGCCGGATTGGCCAGTTCATTCGGTGTCCCAGATACGATCTATGCCTCCAATACTGTGATCGACATTGTTGAACACAGCGGTGGTGTGTGGCTGGCCACCGGGGAAGGACTCAATTATTCCCTTGATGGTGGCCAGACCTGGCTTCTGTATGATTCAGATAATGGTATGGTGTCTGATGAGGTCTCCGCGCTGTTCTCTCTGAATGGGCGGTTGTGGATCGGCAATGGACATTCGGAAATCATTGGTGGAGAGAGCGTAGGATTCTCTGACGCGCTTGAATACACTGATGACAATGGCTACAATTGGTTCGAGGCCGATCTTGGAGAAATTGCCAATGTGCTCGGAGGCCAACGTTCCATTTATGACATCACCGGCCACTATGATGAAAGCTCAGGTGACGAGTGGGTCTTCTTCACCGGATGGGCCGGAGGGCTTGTTGGCTCAAAGGATGGTGGCACGTCCTGGCGACGAATACTCCTAAGCCCCGGCGATAGTGTCTATTATATCAATCAACAGCTTCGGCTCAGAGATTTGTATTTCTCATGTGCCGTGGATACCACTCACGGTGACTCACTGTTCCTGTGGACAGGATCGGCCGAGGGCATATTCAAGTTTGCTTTTGCTCCTCCCCGCGAGAAACCTCTGTCGGAAGTCATAACTGCCATAGAGTTTTGCAATGATTGCGGGGCAGGTGACAGTAGCCGTGTATTCATCGGTGGAAACAATGGCATTACCAGGGGCAACTCATCAGGGGGACCGTTTATTTCGTGGCTTGAAGATGACGGTCTGCCGGGGGCATACATTTCGATGTTGCACGCTTTCGACGGCCGTTTGTTTGTGGGGACGATGGAGGGTGCTGACGGTCCCTCTACGGGACTGACGGTGACCGCAGATGGCGGCGAGTCGTTTGAGGACCTTTCATCGTCTTTTGATGCGGTGATCGGGGAGAATCGGAAGATATCCGGGATGACGTCCATGCGAAGTCGCTTATATCTTGCGGCAGAAACGGCAGGATTGTTTGTTTCTATCGATACTGGTCAGAGTTGGTCGCACATATGGGTTGATTCTTCCGATACGAGTACGGCCAACAAGCGCAACGTAGTTCACGATTTTGATGTCCTTTCCGACACACTTCGGATCGGGACCGACTCGGGTCTGGTGACATGGTATATGGATTCTGCCGGAACTATTGAGTCGTATCGCTACGATGTTTTTGTTGAGAGTCCTGTTGTCAGTTCGGCCAGAGTAATCGAGGTTAAGACGCAGGTCTTTCGGGATAGCCTCGGCGTATATGATTCCCTGGCAGTTTGGACTATTAATCATCCTCTGACGGATTCTGGTGGGTATGCAGTAATGAGATCCTCTGAGCTTCCGGACGCGGAGAATGAAACCGATACCGTGTGGATAAATATTCAGGGTGGGATTCGGAACGATCTCGCCATCATGGGTGACACAGTGTTTATGGTGGGTGACGTAGGTATTCACTATACATTCGACGGTGTGAACGCAAATTTCCTGCACAGTGTACCTGATACCCTCAGACCCTGGATTACTCTTGACGATTATCCCATAACGGTGATGGCCGTGACCGGGGATACCGTTTTCGTAGGCAGCGAGAATGGCTTTGCCATCTCCAACAATCGGTCCCAGAGTTACCGAATCTATCGTGTGAATTCCGATAGCCTGCGTGCTGACCTAATTACCAACTATACTGCCTCTGATGTCGTGTATCCGATCCCCGGCAATTTTGTTCCGGCACTCGAAGTACAGACACTTGAGGACGAGAACTACTCTCGAGTTTGGGCTTCAACTCGTCCTACCGAGGCGGGGCAGGAGGTCGGAATAACGATGGGGGTTTACAAGCCGATGGATTCCATCGGGAACGTTATCGATTCTGACACCCTTGATTCTTTTGCTGGATATGGAATTATTTGGCAGACGAGAATAGAAGATGTTTTCGCTTGGAATTTCGCTTTCAATGGAGACAGCGTGTTCGCGGCCACCACTGATGGACTATTGTTTACAGATCAGGACGCTGGTATGGATTGGGATACTATCGCTTTCATTAACGAAGATGGTGATGTGGTTGTAGATACCAATGCCGCCGTTTACGCTGTTCAGGCGATAGGCGACTGGTTATATGTCGGAACCGATCAATCGACTGTCCGTCTGGGTTTGACAGATCTGGTTGTTGATACCAATTATTTTTTCATGGATTCAGTTAATGAAGTCTATGCTTTCCCGATTCCGTTCAGCCAGTCAGCAAATGCTGTCGGAGTTAACTTTCATTTCATCTTGGAAAAAGAATCAGATGTTACTCTTGAAATATATGATGTGGCCATGAATCTGGTGAGCCGTGTTATCGACGGCCAGAGATTCCCGTCCGGGGTTTATCACGGTCGGAACACTGGCATACCAACCTGGGATGGTCGCAACGGCAAGGGGGACGAAGTGGCTGTCGGCGTATACTATTTCAAGGTGGAGACTTCAAATGGAGATGTGCAGTGGGGCAAACTGGCGGTGATACCATGAGCAAGATTTCACTCCGAATAATTCTAACGGTTATATCTATCGGTCTTATTGCCGGTGCGACCCGTGCGGACGATGGCGATGGCGGATATGCTGGCGCTTTTTTCCAGATACCGATTGGAGCGAGACCGACGGCTCTCGGGGGGGCGTACCTGTCCATCTCCAATGATGGAGCCGCGCCATTATTCAACCCCGCCGGACTGGCCACGATCAGAAAGAAGATGTTTGCGTCATCGTATCGCGCCATGAGTCTGGACCGCTCGTTGGGCTATCTTACATTGATGATACCGACCCGTGATAACTCCGCCCTGGGAGTCAACTGGCACTATTTCAGCACCGGGGATGTTGAGATGCGTAATCGGGATGGCCGCCTCACCGGTCATTCGATCGGTTTAACAAGTCACGCCTGGTCAATCATTTTTGCCAAACGGTTTGAAAATTACCTGTCGATTGGACTCAGGGCCGGCTATTTACATTCAAGCTTTGCCGAGATGAATGCCAATTCGATAGGGATCGATATTGGCCTGATGCTCTATGTCAGTCAGTTCTTTGACCGTGAGCGGCGGCCGGATATGGCATTACAGGACATACAGGTCGGGTTGGTTATCCGCAATTTGGGTACAACCTATCGCTGGAACTCAACCGATTACAATTCCCAAATTAGCGGTAATGTTGGTGGCACTGAACAGGAAGACATAGTTCCGATTGAAGGTGGATTGGGCATCTCGTCCCGATTTCTACAACGCAAGCTACTCCTGACAACCGACATAATAGCCAGCGAGAAGCAAAACCTCCGGCTTCATACTGGAGCAGAGTTTTTCGTGTCCCCGGAATTTGCTCTTCGAGCTGGTTATTCGGATCGCCGTCTGACAGCAGGTACCGGCTATGTCTTCCAAATTGGCACCCAGGTGCTGGCAATAGACTATGCTTTTGCCACTGACCGGGTGGATGAAGGATCGGAACACATTTTCTCTTTTGACATATTGTTTTGACGGATACGAGAAGGGAACGACATAACATGCGCATAGCGATAGCCCTGTTTGTGCTGATATTTGTTGCAGGTTCAGCCGCGGCCAACAGCGGCCTGGCTTTGCTCAAAGTCGAAGCCGGTGCCCGTCCTTCTGGGATGGGGGGTGCTTTTGTCACGATTGACAAAACCCCTGATGCGGTTTCCTACAATCCAGCAGGAGCGGTAGGCGTGACGAACTTCACAGTTTCGTTGGGACACAATTCCTATTGGGAAGATATCCGTATGGAAACATCCCATTTTGCTATGGGTTTGTCACCGAAGGTCTATCTCCACGGTGGTGTACGTTTCGCTACGGTCAGTAACCTTGAGATGCGTGGAGATGTTCCCACTGCGATCCCGGATGGTATTTTTGACGCTCACGATATTTCGTTCAAGGGCGGGTTGGCGTTCAGGATTACGGATCGCCTCTCAACCGGTTTTAGTATGGGGTGGATAATTGAAAAAATCGGAGCCCATCGAGGGAGCGTCTTCAATTTCGACTATGGTCTTCAGGCCCAGGCCAGCAAGTATCTCGCCTTTGGCCTTTCCGCGACCAATATAGGATCTGACTTTGTACTCAGTAAAGCAACCGGTGACGAATCGGATTTGATATCACTGCCGACGACCTATCGTCTGGGAACGTCGTATCATCGTGATAGATACCGGGGAGCTTTTGAGTTGGTCCACGTAGATGACCGGCAGCATTTGCATCTGGGTACGGAAGTGGCTGTCCATCGTCTATTCCAGGTGCGTGCTGGCTGGGTGTCCAATTACGACACTGAGAAATTCTCAGCCGGTGCTTCGTTCACTAAACGGAATATAACTGTCGACTATGCTTTCGTCCCCTATCGCAGGGGGTTGGGCACCTCACATATGTTCAACCTATCATTTACTCTATAATCTTTGGAGAGTCTCTAATCATGGCCAAGTACAAAATTGCCTGGTTGCCAGGTGACGGCGTTGGAAACGACGTTATGGAAGCAGCGAAGATCGTTCTGGATAAAGTGAATTTTGATGCTGAGTACATTCATGGCGACATCGGCTGGGAATTCTGGAAGAGCGAAGCCAACCCGCTTCCTGATCGTACCACTGACCTTCTCAATAACACTGATGCTGCACTCTTTGGCGCGATTACATCGTTGCCGAAGGAAGAGGCAGAGAACGACCTAGCTCCGGAATTGCAGGGAAAAGGACACATTTATGCGTCGCCTATCGTCCGCCTGCGTCAGGAGTTCAACCTGCGCACCAACCTGCGACCGTGCAAAGCATACTCCGGTAATCCGCTTAACTACAAAGAAGGTATTGATCTTGTTGTCTTTCGCGAGAATACCGAAGATCTCTACAGCGGTGTCGAGTTTCATCCACTACCGGATGAAGTACGCGAGGTCATCAAGAAACACAACCCGAAGATGGCCCGTTTCGACAGCTCTGCCGCCGAGGATACCGCAGTTTCTTTGCGAATCAACACTCGGTTAGAATGTACAAACATTATTACCGACGCTTTCGAGTATGCCAAGAAGTTTAATCGTAAGTCGGTGACGGTTGTCGAGAAACCAAACGTCATTCGCGAGACTTCGGGATTAATGGTTCGTACCGCCCGTGAAGTTGCCAAGAAGTATCCAGATATTGAGCTCTGGGAAACCAACATTGACGCCATGTGTATGTGGTTGGTGAAGAACCCGATGGACTATTCTGTGATCGTGACATCAAATATGTTTGGCGACATCGTCAGTGACCTGTGCGCTCAGCTGGTCGGTGGACTTGGTTTTGCAGCGTCGGGCAATATCGGCGATAACTATGCGGTGTTCGAACCGACACACGGTTCAGCTCCGAAGTATGCCGGTCAGTACAAGGTCAATCCGATGGCTATGTTACTAACGACAAAGATGATGTTTGATTATCTGGGTGAAAAAGACAAAGCCGTTGCTCTGGAGAGTGCTATAGCTGATGTCATCAAAGAGGGCAAGGTACGCACCTACGACATGGGTGGCAGTAATACTACCCTCGAAATTGCCGAGGCCGTTGCGGCGAAGTTGTAGGGGTTTGTTTTCTCTGGGGGTATGAAGTTGAACTACAGTGGGCAGACGTTATGTCTGCCCACTTTCTTATTTGGTCAGGAATTTGTCTTTATCAGTGCTCAGCCTATGTGTGACTATTAGTCATTAAAAACAATCAATATAGGTCAGACGGATTTCGCGGGTGAAGGTCTCTGAGTTACGCCGGTTTTCCAGCAAATCTTTCAGAAGAACTTCCAATTCAAGGTTCTCGGTAAACAGCCATTTGACTGATACGTTAAGATAGCCGCGTCCTTTCCCAGCGAAATCGTGTGTGGAGCGGTCATCATTGAGAGCCGCATCATACTCCGCCAGTAGCGCCAGGTTATATTTGAATGTGGCGTCAAATCCACCGAAGAAATTAACCTGCTCGTCGCCGTCCTGCTTGAATTCACGCGAGTAATTTATTCCGGCATGCCAACCGGCGGTCCATTGGTAGAAATAGAAACTGCGGCTGGCTACGGCATAAAAGCCGCGTGATTTGAAGGCGTAACGTTCGAGGGCGCCGTTATACTGACCGCTTCCCTGCGACGAAAAACCGACTGATACGGCCGGGAAGTACTCCAGTTCGTCAATCAGACGGAACTTGATATTGAACTCAATCGAAGGATTCCATTCGGGACTGCGATCTGAAACTACATCCTCCCCACCGAAAGAAATCCCCATCATTAGCCGATGTGACAAGCCAATGTCGGTATGTCCCAGAGCTCCGCCGTTGGGATAAAGGCGCATACTGATATTGTAGTAGCCGCGAGGAAGAGTGCCCGCCGTTGGCATATCAACCAGATAACGAGGGGGAACATCATAGAGGCTGGTCTGTCCTGCCCCGGTTTCATCCTGGGCAGCCACCATTGATGTCAATGTTAGTGCGGCCACCAAACCAATCAATAATCGTAATACGAACTTCATCATTTTGTATTCTACCTATTAACCTCTGTCATCGATTTCTGTTTCCAGTTTACGATAGCGGCCGTATCGAAGAATAGTCAACAAAAAGAGATCGGTGGGCGTGACTGCTGAAAGGATTATCAGTCGATCTTAATCAGGTACCGAAAACGCTGCGCCAGCAACTGTGTCACAGGTCCGGTCGGAAGCTTGTGGACCCGACGACCATCCCTTATCCGCGATACACTGACAACAAGCTTGAGTGAACTGGAAATGAAAATCTCGTCTGCCTTGAGCATATTGTCCAAGGTGATGTTCTTCTCGGTGACATCGAGACCGAGTTTCCGTGATTCCTTGATTACGACCATGCGTGTTATACCTTCCAGACATCCGGCGGCAATGGGTGGAGTGTAAACGCGACCCCGCCTCACCCAGAAGATATTTGCGGAAGTTACTTCGGCTACGTGCCCGTTGGTATTGACCAGCAGGGCATCATCACAGCGTCGTGTGTGTGCTTGTTTGAGCGCAGCAGCGTGGATTGCATACGAAATTGTCTTAATGCGTCGAAAAATACTATCCTGATCGACACGGTAAGGGGACACGAAGAGTGAGTATGGGGTGGTCGGCAGCTGATGGGGTGAGGCGCTTAGAATGACCTGTGGTCGACCCTGTTTTCCGATCCATCGGGCAGCTTCGCCACTGGTCATGGTCAGACGGAGTTTCTTGATGCGGTCAGGATGTCGTCGCAGGGTGCGGGTCATCCATGATGCTAGTCGAGACGACGAGACAGGAATCTCAAGCCCAATCACCTTTGCTCCCCGGCGCAGGCGTCGCAGATGTTCATTGCCGAAAACCACTCTGTCATCAATAGCCAGAAATGTCTCGAATAGACCCTCAGCGTACAACAGCGAGTTATCGAAGACCGATATTTTGTCCTGTCCGCGTCGAACGAACCGACCGTTGATAGTGGTTATGGTTTGAAACATGCCATCTCTTTTCGTTCGATGTTGAGTGCTCTGAAGAGATTGTCGGCCTTTAGCAGCATCTCGCGGTACTCGGCTTCAGGGTCGCTGTCGGCGACGATACCACCGCCGGCATGGATATGGTAGACTCCGCGACTATGGACCATAGTTCTGATTGCTATATTAAAATCAGCGCGGTTGCCATGGACGTAACCGATACAGCCAGTGTACACAGAGCGCGGGATTGATTCGAGTTGACTTATGATTTCGACAGCCCGTCGCTTGGGCGCACCCGTAATGGACCCCCCCGGTAGTAAGGCTTTGAGAATCTGCGTCAGTCGGGTCTTGGGGTGAATTTTGGCGGCGACATCGCCGACTAAGTGAACTACCGAAGAATACACTTCAGGCTTGAACATCTCATCCACCCGAACCGAACCTGTTTGTGCTATCTTCCCTAGATCATTGCGCACCAGGTCAACGATCATGAGTAGTTCTGCTCGATCCTTGTTCGAGGCCAGTAATTGTCGGGCATCATCTTCGGGACAATCTGAGCGAGCGATCGTTCCTTTGATGGGACCGGAGGTGATAGAATCGTCGGTTTTGAGAAACATACGTTCGGGTGAAGATGACAGAACCTGGTAGTCACCGAAGTTTAGATAGGCGCTGTATGGAGCCGGGTTGAGGTGGCGTAACAGCTCGTAAACATCAAACGGATCGGCGGGGGAGTGGATGTCGAATCGCGTTGTGAAGTTGGCCTGGTATATGTCACCTTCGCGGATATATTCTTTGATACGGCTCACTCGGTGACAATATTCATCACGCGATAGAGTCGGCACAATCCTGGTCAGTCGCGAATCGGGATAGTCAATACTGTCATTTGAAGTAGAATCGTTGCCGGGTTGACGATATTGTTGTACTCGCTCGTAGAAGAGAAATCGTACGGAAGGAATGTCATCATGTGGGCATATCTCTTCAAGGTCAAGAAACCCGTGACACGCCTCATAAGAAATATATCCTACACTGAAAAGGCTGTGATCAGCCCAGTAGGATTCCAGGACCTCAAAGATATCAGCGTCAAGTCGGACAGTCTTATGGCTATCAGGTCTGGTCACAACAACCTGCTGGCCCTGTTGGTATATATCCATGACCGGCTGGTGGGCTATGAATGAGGAATGTCCCCGATCGGCAAAACATAGTGACGAATCCAGCCAGACAGCCCCCGGCTCGAATGCGATCTGCCTGAAATCAATTGCGGGAATCTGACTCTGAGAAACAACTGTCTTTATATTGCCGGAGATTGCCATGCAGAGAAACTAAGTCTCAGATTCCAAATGTCAAGCCGGTTGATCATTTGACATGGGGGCGATTCGGCTGTTTCTTCCCCCCTATGGATGCTGCTAAGTTGCTCATTGTTCTGATTCTGATAGTTTTGGCTTTGCGCAAGAAAGTCACTGTTGGTGTGACTCTGTTCGGTGCGGGGCTGGTTACGGCGCTATTATATCAAGTCGAATTCACAGCCCTTCTGGAGGGATACTGGGATTTGGCGAAGTCGCGCCGATTTATTTCTCTGACAGCGATTATTATTTTCATTACCAGTTTGGGTCAGTTATTGAAGGAGCTGCACTCCCTTAAGCACCTAACAAAGGCGGCCAAGGAACTTCCCGGTGGTAACAAGACGGCAGTTGGCATGTTGCCCATGCTGGTAGGTCTGATGCCCATGCCGGGCGGGTCGCTGTTGTCGGCCCCGTTGGTGGGCAATGTTCTATCTGATTCGCGGTATAAGCCAGAATTTAGAACCGCTTCAAACTACTGGTTCCGGCACATCGTGGAGTTCTCCTGGCCTATCTATCCGGGTATTATTCTCACCGAAGCGCTTACCGGGTTGCCTATTGGTAGTGTGTCGCTAATGCAACTGCCGCTGGCAATTCTGATGACGCTGCTTGGTTTGGTTTTTTTTACCCCCAAAGTCGTTAATGATAACGACCATCAGACGCATATCGGTCGGGCTCTGTACGGCATTCTGAAATCTATCTGGCCCATTCCTTTTGCTATTGCTATATACGGCATTTTCAAGATTGAACTGGCCCTGTCGGTCGGATTGGGTTTGCTTGCTTTGATTCTGGTTGCTCGACCAAATCGAGAGCATCTGATATCAGCACTTAAAAAAGGTTTCTCATACAAACTGGTGTTTCTGATCTTTGGTACGCTATCGTTTCAGACGGCGCTGGAATTGTCGGGAGCCATAGCTGCTATTCCCAGCCTGACTCTGCAATACAATTTACCGATCGAACTGGTCATATTTCTAGTATGTTTTGCTTCAGGTATACTGACCGGCATGGTCGCCGCTTTTGTTGCTATGGGGTACACGATTCTCGCCGGATTTCTCAATCCGGGTGCTGTCGAACCTGGGTATATTTTTCTTGCCTATTTGTCAGGGTATCTGGGTATGATTCTCTCGCCTACCCACCTTTGTTTGATTCTTACCAACGACTATTTCAAGAGCGATCTACTGAAAGTTTACCGGGAAATAGCCATCCCGGTCGGACTTATGGCCGTTTTTGGCTTCCTGATCTACCTGACTCTCTGGGTTGAGCTGTTTCGGTAGTGAGCAAGGGAACCAACTACGTTGGCAATTCCCTTGCTAACTTGTTACATTGTAATATATTGAAAGCAGAGAGCTGAGAAATTCGGGAACTTTTCACCGATCAGTTAGTATGATTCTATGAAAGCTCCTGAAAACGGGAATAAATATGGCTAAAGCCAAAGAGACAGAAAAAGAGATTGATTTCAAGCTAATGCGCGCCATTCAGAATGGCGACATGGTAGCTTTCAACGGGATGGTTGATCGCTATAAGAATCGTCTGATGAACGTCATTGGCCGTATGTTATCCTCACCGGATGAGGCCGAGGATATTGTACAGGAGACTTTTGTGCGGGTTTACCAGCACCGGCAGTCCTTCAACTTCCAGCATTGTTTCTCAACGTGGATTTATACCATCGGGCTGAATCTTGCCCGCAACGAGCTGCGCAAGCGAAGGAGATTCAAACACTACGACATCGACGACATGCAAGGGACTGAGACCGAGTTTGCTGTTGATCCAAAAATCCCCAGTAGGCTTCCGCAGGTCCTTGATGCCGCCATTAAGACCTTGCCCGAGAAGTACCGGATGGCTTTCATGCTTCGCGATCTGCAGGAAATGCCGTATGATGAAGTGGCCAAGGTTCTGGAAATACCGCTTGGAACCGTCAAATCCCGGGTTAATCGCGCCCGGATGATGCTTAGGGAGAAATTGAAACCAAGAATGGAGAGTCATAATGCGTTGTCGAAAAGCACGCTCTTGCCTGTCAGCTTATTGTAGCGACGAGCTTGACGGCCGTCGGAGGCTGGCGATGAGCGAGCATCTGGCGACTTGTGCTGATTGCCGTCAAGAAGAGGCCGACTATCGCTCACTGACCGAGGCTGGTCGAGAACTAAATGTTTTTAAGGTAACAGCAGACTTCAACACCCAGCTGCTCAATCGCGTGGCTCGGGAACGGTTTGCTGAGACCAGGACCAAAGCCTTCCTGCCTAAGAAAGCTCCAGCGTTTCGCTGGGGAGTGGTTGCGCCGGCTGTTGTTACCGCCTGCATGGTTTTTGCCTTTGTCATGGTGGGATTACAACCGTCTTCGGATGATCTTGGGTCGGGGATGGCAGATCTTGGTGATGATTCATATCTTACTGTTCAACCGCTGGATAATCCAAATATGACCGGCACCATGCATAAGGACTGGTCGCTTGCCTCACAAATGGAGCAAGCAGATCGCCTTGATCGCCTGTCGCAGCGTGTTGTAGATCGTATGAGAGCTGGAAGCGTGTCACCGATGCAAGGGTTGACACAGGTTTCCGCCGGTACGAATCAAACCGCTCCCTGGAATCGAACTTATTATCGAGTGCGACCAGTCGTGCGTGTGTATCAGGCAGCTGATGTGCCGAAAGGGGGAAGCGCAGCGTACTAAGAATGCTAACGTTTTTTCGTTCTACTGCGGCAGCATCAACAGCTGTCGCAGTTTTCTTTCTCTTCGGGCTGGCAACTGGTGTTTCGGCAAATGACAGCTCGTTGACTATCCTTGAAGATCGACTCAATGACCTTGTCTATCGCACTTCCCGGTCGATTGTCACATTAGAGTCGATTTCTAATTCCCGTTCCGGACTCCATTCGGGGAAGCACGAGAGTGTCCACCGCCTGATATCTTCAGGAGTAATAATTGACAGCATGGGCGGCATTCTGGTCGCTGCCTCATCGGTTGTGGGGCGAGATCATTTGCTGGTGCGTTTTGCAGATCAGGTTATTTCCGTCCAATTGATCGGTATTGATTACCACACCGGGCTGGCTCTGGTGAGTGCCGGAATACCGCTGGGACGACCGGCGCGTCTGGCTCATCAATACGGTTGTGCGGGGCAGATGGTAGTTGCCATCGGCAACGCGTATGGCGTTCGAGCCTCGCCTTCTCTGGGCTTCTGTGCCGGTATGCGACCCGAAGGTTCCATTCAGTTTTCGGCCCAGATTACTTCAGGGACGGTGGGTGGGGGACTTTTTGACCTTTCAGGCTGGCTGGTAGGCGTAATCACTGGTGGTATTGGACGAGACCGATGGGCGGAAGTGGGGTTAGCGGTCCCGTCACCCGGACTAGCCAAAGTTGCGCGCTATCTATACCGGCATGGAGACCGACAGGCTGGCTACGTCGGGATTACCAGTGTGGATATTGAAATCACTCCCGGTATTGAAGTGACCATGCCTGCCCAATTGGTCCGGGCTGAATCTCAGCGCTACTTCATTGTTGACCGTGCTGTCATGATTACCGATGTCATCCCGCTGTCTCCGGCGGCCAATGCGGGTCTGGCATGTAATGATTTGTTGGTCAGCCTCAACGGAGAGGCTATAACCTCTGCCGTGGCTTTGCGTTCGTTCGTTCGTCAGAGTCATCCCGGTTCTGTTATAGACATCGGACTTGTGCGTAATAACCTACCGCTGGTAGTTCCATTGCAGATAGGCAGACTCCGTCTATCACCTTTCGACAGTTTCCATGGCGTGAACGATGAGCCGGCCCAGCCGGACAACTCGCCCGAGTTTCTCCGGCAGGAGATTAGTGATCTCAAGCAATCCCTGAGAGTGTTGGAAAAGAAGCTTCAGGGTCTGCGCTGACAAGTTATAGTTTGCCATCCGTTTTGTTTCCTCATTTCTTAGATCGTATGAGTTCCCGGATTGACATTGATGATATTTACGTTCGGTTGGAACAGTTCGAAACAGCCCTGTATGGGACCACACGGGTTCTGGCCATATACTCGGCTGCTATTGCCG
Organism: Candidatus Zixiibacteriota bacterium; assembly: GCA_019038695.1. Classification (NCBI taxonomy): domain Bacteria; kingdom Pseudomonadati; phylum Candidatus Zixiibacteriota; species Candidatus Zixiibacteriota bacterium. Next base: position 74,550 of record JAHOYZ010000026.1, on the reverse strand, counting down.
TCTGTGACGAGCGCCTGTTGGAGGTTGTGGTAGAGTCTGGATTGCGAATTGGGCTTGACCGGAAGAAATTCTATGAGGTAGTGCTGCAATCGCATCTGTTTCTTGGTTTTCCGCGAATGCTCATAGCGGCCGATCATCTTGGGGAAAAGTTACCAGTGGAGAATCTGCAGTCACAGCTAACGCCGATCAGTCCGATTGAATCGCAGACCTGGTTTGATCGTGGTGTTGCACTGTGTCGACAAGTGTATGGAGATAACTACGATCGCCTCAAGGACAGAGTGGAGTCATTTGCGCCCGACATTTTTCGTTGGATGGTTCTGGAGGGTTATGGAAAAACCCTTTCTCGACCGGGTCTCGGGCCGATTGACAGGGAGTTGGCCATTGTGGCTTGTTTGATGGTTGAGAATCGGCAACAGCAGCTATTTTCGCATATTCGCGGTGCTTTTAATGTTGGTGCTGACAGGAGTCTTGTTGAACTGGTAATCGGAGACATGGCTCCACTGGCCCCGCTGGGACACCCTGCCTCTCTCAAAATCCTCAGCCGATTGGATGATCTCTAATGCGGCGAGTCTGGAAAATCACATTCTATCTGTTCTGCTTAGTCATGCTGATTATTATTGGTGGCTGGGTGTACTTCCTTCATCTCGGAGGTCTGGAGCGGCTTGCCAATTCACGGCTGGAAGCGCTGCTGGCTGACCAGCCTGAAATCGAGGCAGAGATTGGTCAGATAAGCGGTGATATAATTTCGAGCATCGTCGTCAAGGATATTTCGTTGTATTACATAGACGGGGCTGAGCGCCATCTTCTTCTGGAGATACCGCGATTGGAAACCATCTACTCGCTGTCGAATCTTATGAACCAACAGTACAGCCTTGACTACCTGCATATCGATTCAGCTGTGGTCACAATTGTTCGCGACAGCACCGGACGATGGCTCTTGCCAAAGTTGACTACCGACTCCGGCGGAGAAGCATCACGGGCGATGGCATTCCGGATAGGTGACCTGGCTCTGAACCAGACGACAGTGCGTTTTGTTGATGGCATCGATACGATTCTGGTCGAAAACTTATTGTTATGGTCGATGATCGAGTTTGATAACGGTACCGCCGCTGTGGATCTTCAACGACTGGAGTTCACAACGAATAAGGAACGGGTGATCCTGGATGCTGCGGCCGGAACTGTGACCTACGCCAATGGCAATATTCTGTTTAAGGACATGAATATCTTCTCAGGTGATACCAGGATTCGACTCAGCGGCAACGTCGCTACCCGGGACAGTTTGACAGGACATGTTAGTGTGATTGCGGACAATATAGATCTGGGGCATATCACTCGCTATGTGGGACCGCATCTGAAGGGTGTTCTGGATCTAAATAGCGAGGTCTCCTTCGCTGGTGGCCGAGTAGAGGGCACCGCCGATATTGCCGGAGACTTCATGATAGTCAGTTTCGACAACCTGCACATGGGGTTTCAATATGCCGACAAGCACCTGACTCTGGACACACTCTATGGAACGATACTTGGGGGCTGTTCGGTCGATGGTTGGGGTGGTGTCGATTTCTCCACTGCGCCACTCGAGGAGTACCATCTAACCGCGGACATAAAAAACTTCAACCTCAAGCAACTTATCACGAATAGTTTTGAGTCAAACCTCAGTGGCCAACTGCGCATGGATGGACAATCGTTTCGCAAGAGCACAATGGTGATGGCTATTTCCACTGAGCTGTATGAGTCGTCGTTTGATGAATACCCGTTACATGAAGCGGCCGGCAACATGATCATCACCTCCGATTCGATCACTTTTGTGGATTCCTTCCGCGTCAATTATTTTGAAAATGTGTTTCATACTTCCGGCCGCGTGTCCTATCGCGATGACATTGATCTTAGTGTACGTGTCAAATTGAATAACCTCGATCGCTATCGTGGCAAGCTATTCATCGATCAACCGGGTGGCCGCGGTTATGCTGAGGGGACCATCTCCGGTCTCACCGCCGATCCCGATTTGCATGGGTTCTTTGCTTCAGACTCGGTTTGGGTCTATGAGCTGTTCTCCGATAGTATGTACGCCAGGGTGGATATGGATCGCTTTTTGACTTCCAAACAGGGGAAGGTGGCTGTTAGTTTCTTTGATGGACAGGCCTGGCCAATACCATATGACACCGGGTACGCCTGGCTGACCACGGATTCCAACCTGGTGTATATTGATTCATTGCAGGTTAGTAGTCAGTCTGTCCAATTGGATGGACAGGGTATGTTCAATTACGGGCCATACCCCCAAAGACTGCTGGTTAATAGTCTCACGCTGCATTTATGGGATCGACCTTTTCACAATCGAGGGGATCTTCAGATTGATATTGACTCGGCCGGGTTCGTTTTTGACAAAGCTGATATTGGCAATTCGGAGGCGCAGTTATCAGTGCAGGGAAGAGCAGATTATGACGAAGCGCTGGAGTTGCAGGTGTCGGTCGTACGAGTACCTCTGGCACCCTGGGTGAATCTGGTTGATACAATCTATGAAATCGATGGTGTTCTGTCAGGAGATGCGACCCTCAGGGGTACTATTTCTGAGCCGATCTTTAATCTGCTTGGGTTCATAGATTCGCTGACCTACAAGGACCTGGTGCTGGGTGATCTGATGACAGCTATGGCCTATCGTGACCGCCTTCTCACGCTTGACAGTGTGCGGCTGGTCTCACACCCAGGGGAATATGTTGCTGGTGGATCATTGCACGCAGACCTGTCCCTGAGTACTGACCGCACCGATCGGTTCCCTGATCTGCCGATGGATATTGCGGTCGTGGCCTCAGATACACGATTCGATCTTGTCAGTTTATTAATGCCGACAGTAGAACACTTGACCGGTGATTTCCACGCCGATTTTCGACTGTCCGGCACTCCCCAGGATCCGCATCTCGACGGCGAAGCGTATATCAATGGGGCTCGGCTGAAGTACTTTGACCTCGAACATCCGATTTTCGCCGACTCGGTTGGGGCGACAATGCACGATAATCGCATTGTCATCGAAGGTATTGAACTCTTTACCACTGAGAACAAAAAGGAAAACGGACGGCGACGTTACGCTCAGGTGGAGGGAGAGATCATTGTTGAGGCGCTGGATACATTCTACTATGACCTTGATGTTACGACGCCGAAGGAATTCCCGTTCGCCTATGAACTGGATGATATTCAAGGGAAGGCCGAAGGTGATTTGCACATTGAGGGCAGCAGTCCTCCTCTTGTCACCGGATCGCTAACGCTCACATCCATGCGGTATCAAGTGGAGTTTGCCGAGCAGGATGAAGGTTCACCGCTGATGATGGCGCTTTCCAGCGATGACGAGTGGAATCTTAATATCAATATCGATATTCTGTCTAATTACTGGATCCGGAATGAAGATATCGATGCCGAGTTTGCCGGCCAGCTCAATTTGATCAGAACTGACGGCAACTACCGATTCATCGGCGAGATGGAAATACTGCGCGGCCGCGGTTTCCTTTTTGACAAGACCTTTCGTCTGGAGCCGGGAAGTCGGGTCATATTTGAGGGCAATGACACCCTCAATCCTCGACTCGATATTACCGGGTATACGCGTATAGCCGGCGTGGTCGAAGATTCTTTTGGAGACGATGCCACGCCTGAGACAGTCGAGCTGTGTGTGGACATTGGCGGTACTCTCGAATTGCCGGAGATCAATCCGTGTGAAGGAAGTGATATGACTCGTGAGGATATCCTCCCTCTCATCGTTGCCAACTACTACGCCCGCGATGGGTTCTCGTCGTCAGGTCAGATTGAGCAACGATTGTTTGGACTGGGCTACAGTCAGATGTCGCAAATCGGAGCCAGACAACTTAATCAGATTGGGGTGGAAACCTTTGAGATTGATCCCGTGTATGGCCAGGAGCTTAATCCGTGGAATGCCAGGGTAACGCTCGGTTTCTACACAGCTCCGCGACTCTACGTTTATGGTCGCTCCACCCTTGCCGGTCAAACACGTCAGGAGCTTGGTTTTGATTACCGTCTCAGCAAAGCCTTTCAGGTTGAAGGACGCCGGGATGAGGAAGAGCTCTATCACCTTAGTCTGAAATTTCACTGGGAGTTCTGATGACGCGGTTGCGGGTTACATTGTTGGTGTCCATACTGGTTCTGGCAGCCACACTTCAGGCTGTGGCTATGGATCGAGCGACGTTACGCTGGATTCGCAACAAGCCGGCCATCAAGAGCATCGGTATTGATGGTAATGACAGCTTCTCAGATAAAGAAATTCGCAAACGAATGTACTCACGGGTGAGAACTTTCTGGGGTAGCCTTAAAGGTGATCGGCGTACCAGGGTCCAGAGGGAGTCGTTCGGACGGGATACATTGGAAATAAAGTATTTCTATCTAACGCGCGGTTTTCTTGGCATACAAGTCAAAGAGAGCTTTCAAGTAATCTTGCCGGACTCTTCGGCGCGGGTGATGGTCACGTTAAACGAAGGACGATGTTTCAAATACGGTCACCAAACGATTGAAGGGCATTTCGAGAGACGTTTTGAGAATAAATTTCAAAAAGCCATTCAACGACTGAAAGTGGGAGACCCGGTTAACCTGTTCGACCTGCGTCAGGCATCATTTGATATCAAGACAATCCTGGCCAACGATGGTTACCCCTATGCTCAGGTCGATTTCGTTCTGGATACGACTCTTTCCGATATGACTGCACAGGTGCGCTACACTGTCGAATCGGATTCCCTGGTACATTTTGGGGAGATCACGATTGAAGGTCCTGATCGCTACCCAACTTATACGGCCTCCCGGGAACTGAAAATTAAGAAAGGGAATGTATATCGGCGTTACGAGATTGTCGAATCACAGCGACGGGTATATGAGTCGGGCTACTTTTCCACACTGCAGCTCGAACGGGCCAACAACCTGAGTGATCGGCTGAATCCTGATTTCCAATTGCGAGTTCGCGAACGAAAACCTGGCTACGTTACGGTGAAGACCGGTGCCGGACAGTCCGAATATGCTGATTTGAGTTGGGATTTTTCGGTCGGGGTTGGCAAACGCAATCTTTTTGGCTCACGCCGGATTGATCTCCTGTTTGATCTCGTTTATGGCGTCGGACAGAAAAGCCAAGTCATTGAACACAATTACCGCTTGAGATACACCGAACCCTGGCTGGCAGGCATTCGTATGCCTTTGTCTCTGACCTTTACCTATGAGCCTGAGGTGCAGCACCCGGTCCAGGATTTTCGAGTTCAACAGTGGTCAGCATCGCTGTCTACTTTCAAGCGTTTTAGTCCGCGCACGAAGGCAATCTGGGGTCTTGAATATCAATCGGTTGATATCAGTGGAGTACCGAGGGAACTGGAAGATGAGGTTCGACGTCAGACGGAGGGACTATCCGTTCGCCAGCGACTGTACCTGAGCTTGATACGCGACAGCAGGGATAATATCTTTGTGCCGAGTACCGGTTCCATGCGCGAAATGGCAATCGACTACTACGGCGGATTTCTCGGCGGAGATGAGGATTTTGTTAAAATGGAGGTCTCCTGGTCGGGGTATCATCCGGTGTGGCCAGGATGGATATCTGCCACACGTATCAAGGGTGGCTGGGTTGATGCGTTTGGCAAGACAGGTCTTGTGCCATCCAATGACCGTCTCTTCCTGGGTGGTGCCAATACCATTCGGGGCTTCGCTGAAAATAGCCTGGCCCCGATGGAAAGCGACAGCCTGCCCGGGGCTGGATTCACCGTAGTTGTCAATCAAGAGTTTCGCTGGAAGACGATTCAGATATTCAGCCCGATTCCTGTCCTGGGCGATCTATTTAGAAATTTACCGCTCTGGCAGTCGATCTTCGTCGATGTCGGCAACGGCTACCGCAGCATAAACAAATTTCGCTTCTCGGATTTGGCTGTGGCTTATGGTACGGGTGTACAGATTCATTCTCCAGCTGGACCTATCCGAGTTGACTATGCCCGTCATTTCAGGACCCCCACGATCGAACTTGGATACCGCTGGCATTTCACTATATTGTATGCGTTCTGATGGCCTCGTGGACTCACGAACTCCACATTGGTTATACTTGAGATTGTCGTCGGACACAGACAGACCGCCGGCCGTGTACAACTATAGAAACGAGCGACAGGAATAGAACATGAAACCGATTTATCTCGACCATAACGCGACAACCCCGGTTGATCCGGAAGTCCTGGAAGCAATGATGCCCTTTCTCAAAGAGAGTTTCGGTAATGCCAGCAGCGTTCATCATTTCGGGCGTGATGCCAAAGTAGCTCTGGAAAATGCCCGGGAGCAGATTGCCACTTTCATAAACTGCCGTCCATCCGAACTATACTTCACTTCGGGAGGAACCGAATCAGACAATTTGGCGGTACTCGGTGTTGCCTTTCATTTGAAAGGCCGGAGGAATCACCTCGTAGTCGGGGCTACAGAGCATCATGCCGTCCTGGAGCCGGCTGAGTATCTTCATCATCAACACGGCTTTGCTCTTGATCTTCTGTCTGTGGATGGTGAAGGTTTGTCTTCCGCCGAGCAGTTGGCTGATCTGGTATCGGAGAAAACGGCGTTAGTTTCTGTTATGCTCGCCAACAACGAAACAGGAGCAATTCAAAACATAGAGTTTCTCTCGGCCGTGACAAAAGACAGGCGATGCCTGTTCCATACCGATGCTGTTCAGGCGATCGGCAAGATGAAAGTTGATGTGCAGACCTTGGGGGTTGATCTGCTTTCATTGACCGGTCACAAGATATATGGCCCCAAGGGAACGGGGGCGCTGTTTATCCGGCAGGGCGTGAAACTGGCGTCGCTGTTTTTCGGTGGTTCGCATGAGAAGAAACGCCGTCCGGGCACCGAGAACATTGCCGGAGTGGTGGGGCTGGCGGCGGCCCTTGAGGTAGCTGACCGACGGATGGAGAAGGACTCCGCCACCCACAAGGAACAAGCCAACTATTTCATCGACAAAGTTATGGCGACTATCCCCGACGTCTTTTTCAACGGCTCCCGGGAAAATCGTATCTGGCCAACGGTCAACCTCTCTTTTAAGGGTGCGGAAGGGGAATCAATCTTGCTCTCACTCGATATAGAAGGGATTTCCTGCTCATCCGGTTCGGCCTGTACTTCGGGCGCAACGGAACCTTCACATGTCCTGGCCGCCATGGGGAAGGACCCCATTCAAGCTCAAGGAGCGATCCGATTTTCACTGGGGCGTGAGACCACACATGAGCAACTTGATTTTGTTCTGGAAAAACTACCGCCAATTATCACGCGTCTCCGAGAGATGTCTCCGCTGTATGATGACCGCAAGTAATCAGTTTATGCAATCACCAATCGGGTGGCCTGCCCTCGGTCATCGGGGAGGTCATTGTGGCTGAGAAAGTCCTCGTGGCGCTGTCGGGTGGAGTTGATTCTTCCGTAGCCGCGCTGTTGTTGAAAGAGCAGGGCTATGACGTCATCGGTGCCCACATGAAGCTATGGGACTACGTTGATGTCGGGGGTGACATCTATCGTGATGGCCGTTGCTGTTCGTTGGACTCCATCACGGATTGCCGTTTAATATGTGATCGGATTGATGCGCCTTTCTATGTGCTCAATATGTCGGAGCAATTTCGCAAGTGTGTCATAGAGGATTTTGTCTCCGAGTACAAAGCGGGTCACACACCTAACCCCTGCATAAGATGCAACAGCGATATCAAGTGGGCGGCGTTTTTACATAAAGCACGCGAATTAGGCTGTGATTATATCGCCACCGGACACTACGCTTTCATTGAGAAAAACGATGTCGGTCGCTACCAGATTCGCCAGGGAATTGACAACACGCGAGATCAATCGTATGTCCTGTGGGGTCTCTCACAGGAGGCACTGGCCATGACGCTGATGCCGCTGGGGGGATTACTCAAGAAAGATGTCCGGCAGATTGCGCATGAGAACAATCTTCGTACCGCCGACAACAAAGAATCACGCGAGATCTGTTTTGTTCCCGATGATGACTATCACAGGTTTCTGAAGGAGTGGTGTCAGAAAGAAGGAACGGCCTTCAGTCCGGGTGATATTGTTCATGACAACGGCACAGTTCTTGGTCGTCACGAAGGAACGCCGTTCTATACGATTGGACAGCGTCGCGGTCTCGGGATTGCTCATCCCACACCATTGTATGTTCATCGCATTGATCCGGAGACTAACCGGGTAATCGTGGGTGATGATGCCGGGCTGTATTGCGATGAGCTGGAAGCCACGCAAATCAACTGGGTTGCTAAAGAAGTGACATCGTCGCTTGAGGCATCGGTGAAGATCAGGTATCAGCATCTGCCAGCCGCGGCGAAGATCGTCCGCTTGACCGATGATCACGTTCGTGTTACCTTCAGGGAGAAACAACGTGCCATCACTCCCGGGCAGTCGGTCGTTTTCTATGAGAGCGATGTACTTGTAGGGGGAGGAATTATCGCTTAGGATTGGAGGCGTACGGTGAGAATACGTTTGGGAATCGTTCTTTTCTTTATTGCAATGATATTCATCGCGGGACAAAGTAGGGCCGATATAGAGTTGCCTTTTGACTACTTCTATGGACGTTGGGTTCCTACGCATTCTGTGAGTGGCCAGCTTGAATTACAAGATTATGATGAAACGCAGAAGGAAATCACATATCGTTTCACCGGGGATCGTTATCGATTTGGACTGTCGATGGTCCCAAAGGCAAGAGTAAATCCTTACTTCCCGGGCAGTGGAGTTTATCCCAGGGGGCTGATTCAAACCCGGCCAAGGAGTAACTGGCAGATCGGCATTGACGATGTCTACTATTCCGAATGGAGCACCGAGAGCGTGCCGTCGCCAGACCGGGTTACGGGTCTTTCTATCGACCGCAAGGCCAGTATTCAGGTGTCATCGAAGTGGCTCAATAAGGAGACCGTCGTTGTTGCTGAGCGACACGGCGCGTTCACTAATTCTGACAGACCTCTGCTACAGGCTGGTTGCTGGAGTCTGGAGAACACTATAAGAGCATATCACGAGAAGGACACCCGTGAGTTCTTCTATTCCAGTGGGAGTAATTCTTTGTCGAGCACTGGAGCCCACCACAGCGATGACTGGATGTACCTGGCTTCTTCGATGAACTCAATGCGACTGGGGATGACGGATGACATGACCGCCCAAGTTGACATGAATCTGGATTACTGGGTTCGCCGTGATAGGAGTCTTCGGTGGGGGGATGACCCGGACAATCCCGGTTATCAGTCTCTTAGCAAGGAGTTCTGGCGACACATCAGACCTTATTACCGAGTCCTGATTACTTCAGGATACCTGACGCCGTGGTACTTCGATGCATCACTGAAGCAGTATTTCGGCTATCAACTGCACAAGCGTGAGTTCTATCGAGTCCGGACCGGCGACGATAGTCTGTACCAACCAGAAAGCTGGTGGACAAAGAACTTCGAGCTCCGAACCACATCATTTATGCTCGGTGCGCATTTTGTGAGTGAGGGGGAGTTCGATCCGGAGATTATCCTTGATGACTACAGCGGATACTACAGGCGCATGTTGTTCCATCGACAAGTGCGCGCCGGGCTCGTATTCAATGGCAGTGGATCAAGGGGCTATAAGCCTGATGGGTTGGAGCGCGCTTCGCTCACCGTGTCTTGCGCGGCGGGGCTTTACAATCATTGGCAGGTCGGTTTGCGAGCCGAGTACTCTTGGCGCAAATACTGGGGATTCTCTGAACCTATGCGTGGAATCACACTTCGACCTCAGGTAGCCATCGCCTTTCGATCATATAGCTACGAACGCGGGACCGGACCGGGCTGGGACAGAGACTCTCAATACGACATAGTTTTTGGCCCTCTACTGCGTTTGGGACAGATGTATGCTACGCTGTCATTTTTGCCGCCGACGTTAGTACGATACACGCGTGAGGAAGTGCCATTTCTCTCGGTAAGTGGTATGGCCAGTGACAGTCGGGCTCAGGTTACATTGCACGTAGAGGCGGGGTTGGGGCGAGGATTTGAGATAGAAGTTGAGGACAGGGAAGAGTACTTCCATTCGGAAATACAAAGACGGACGATGACGGCTGGTATGGTGTGGCGTTTCCTGCCGTATGCCGAAGCGAAAGCCTCGTATTTGCAGCACTACAATCACGGTGAGACCGACGAACCCACGATTACAGTCGAAGGCAGGGTTTTGTTTTGACGGTTCATTCCCCCCGTCCTTGACAGACGCGTCAGAAAGCTGTTTAATCCGATAACAATACTTATTGAGTTGCAAGAACAGATTCCAAGGAGGATAAGATGCCCCAGATCAGGTTTCTAGGTCACTCCTGTGTGACCATTACCGACGGCGACCATAAGCTCATCATCGACCCCTTCCTCACCGGTAATCCGGTAGCGGCCGCCGAGGCAGATGACATTGATGTCAACTACATCCTGTTGACTCACGGCCACGGAGATCACGTTGGCGATGCCGTCTCTATCGGCAAGCGCTGCAAGGCGATGGTGATTGCCAATTACGAGCTGGCCAGTTTGTGCGGCAAGGAAGGACTTGAGTTCCATCCGATGCACATCGGCGGCGGACATGATTTTGATTTCGGTCGTGTCAAACTGACCATCGCTCACCACGGTGGCGGCTACGGTCCTGATGCTTCGGTATATACCGGTCCCCCCACGGGAATGCTGGTGACAATCGGAGGGAAGACCATCTATCATCCCGGCGACACCGGCCTATTCTATGACATGAAGTTGATCGGTGAAATGAACAAAATCGACCTGGCTTTCCTGCCCATCGGTGACAATTTCACTATGGATGTCAACGATGCCGTCAAGGCGACCGAGTTTTTGCAGCCGGCCAAAGTCGTGCCCTTTCACTACGACACCTGGCCTTTGATTGAAGCTGATGCGATGACGTTTGCGTCACAGGTCAAGGGATCGGAAGTGATTATTCTCAAGCCGGGGGATACACTCGATCTGTAGTTGAAAACACCAGATATTCTTATTGCGGTCGGTAGTCGGTATGGCTACCGACCGTTATGTTTTGCCACGCAGTGGCACATAACATTGTAAGGATCGGTTTTTGTTGCTCGCTGGGTCCGGGTTATATAATGTAGGCGTAAATCTGAATGGAGCCGATGTTTATAGGAAGAACATGAAGAAATTGTTGAAGATACTCGCTTTTATAGCTGCTGGATTTCTGGCCATTGTTATTATTCTCATAATTGGGATCACGCTTTTCTTCCCGACCGAGAAAGTCAAAACTATGGCTATCGAACGGGGGAGTGAAGCACTGGGGCGGGATGTCGCCATCGACGATGTGGAACTTTCTTTCTGGGGAGGACTCGGCGTAAAATTGCATGGCGTCAGGATTGGCAATCCCGCGGACATGGTTGATGAGACCGAACTTCTCAAAGCAGACGACATTGATGTCAAACTCGCTATTTTACCTCTCCTGTCGAGTGAGTATCGGGTCGAACGATTGATTTTGGAACGTCCTCAGATAAGAATGCATCGTTTGTCGGACGGCAGGGACAACTTCAGTTTTGGTGGCATCGATTCCACGAAAGTGGAATCGGAAGGGACTCAGTTCCCGGTTGGGGCACAACCTCCGGGTGAGGCTCAGGTGGCGGCAGCGGCCTTGAGCTTTGATAAACTGGAAATTGTAGACGGTATCCTTAGCTACAACGATGATCGTTCCGGAAACTCCGTTCACCTTTCGGGAATCAGCCTGGCCACCAGTCTCCAGAATCCTCGTCCCAATTTCTATCATTCGGATGGCAAGTTCGCAGTGGGTGAGATCAGCATCAGTGGGGATTGGCCCGTTCCATCCTCTGAGATCGCTCTTAGTTGGAGCGCTGACTATGATGCCGGTCGGAAATATGTGTCCTTGAAAGAAGCACGCTTGCAGGTAGGGAAGATGAGCTTCGATCTTGGCGGAGAATTATCTCATGTTCCAGATTCTCTCATGGGCAGAGCATCGATTCAATCGGATCGGATTCGTGTCGAGGATATGTTGTCGTTGGCATCTCCCGAACGTTTGAGTGTACTCGAAGATTTTGAAATCCGTGGCGGGTTCTCGCTCAGTGCCGAGGTGGATTACAGCGAACGTCGAGAAGAAGCGCTTTTGTATTCGGGAACGGCGGTGATGGCCGGACTTGAGATTGGCTATGCGGAAGTTGCCGGAAAACTACGATGTGAACGTGCGATGCTCGACTTCAAACCGAACAATATCCGGGTGAATATCGAAGAGGGTACTTTCAACAACAAGTCATTGAAGGGTCATCTTGTAGTCAACAACTTCGATGACCCTGTGATCAACGCCGAAGTAGCGGGCGAGTTGGACATGGTGTTTCTCAAACCGTTCCTTCCGCTGGAGGGTAATCACGATCTGGCTGGAACTGCGGCAATAGCGGTGAAACTATCGGGCCAACTTAATGAACTTGAGAGCCTGGATGCTTCAGGCAACATAACTATACCACATGGCCGGTACGCTTCCGCTTTGATGCCGGAGCCTATTGATTCCTTTTCGCTTGATGCCTATTTCGACCGTAAAGTAATCCGGGTGAAGCAATTTGTCGCTTCCAGTCCATCCAGCCGTTTGTCGTTTGCGGGGCGCATTACCGATTTGGTACCCTATCTTCTGGCTGACAGCATCATGACGGAGCAGATGGAAGTAGGACTTGATGGCCAGCTGAGCGGCAATCTCAACCTTGCCCTGCTGAATAGTTACTTGTCTCCGGAGGGAGCTCCCGAACTAAATGGTGATTTTGAGATGAAGCTCTCTGTTATTGGAGATGTTAATCACCCGACGACATTGCGACCTCGTGGTACGGTCACGGTTACTGATGGTTCCTATACGGACACCCTTATAGCCGAGCCGGTTAGAGCATGGGCCGCCAGGTTACGGATTGTCCCCGATACCATTCTTGTGGATGATCTAAACGTTCAATTCGTCAGCAGTGATCTTCATCTCACTGGTTCTCTGGTTAAGCCACTGCCGTACCTGCTTCCTTTTGAGGGAATCGATCGCTCTCGTTATGAGAAGCCCAGGTTCAATTTTGAACTTACTTCGCATCGTCTCAACGTTGATAGCCTCTTCCCGGAGGCAGCCCCGATGACCGGCAGGGAAGCGGATGGTCAAATCACCGGTCGGACGGAGATCGACTCCGTATCCGCAATTCTACTCCCGGATATTGTGGCTGAAGGGCGGTTCACCTTGGACACGCTGGTCTATTGCGAGGTCGATCTGACTGATGTAATCGGTAGACTTTCATATGAGGATCGCCGAGTCGTCTGCCGCGATGTAACCGGGAGTGCCTACTCCGGAACTATTGCCGGCCAGACAACAATAGACCTGGCTGATATGGAACGCCCGGTTTACGAAGGCGAGTTCCAGGCCACACAGATCGAGGCTGACGATTTTGTCCGTCGCTTTACCAAGTTCGGAGGACATATCTTCGGTCGGTTTAACTTCTCCGGCAGCTACCAGGCGGAAGGCTGGGAACCGGACGAGTTTCTGAATTCACTTACCATGGACGGCCAGAGTGTTATGCAGAATGGTCGAGTTGTCACATCCGGATCTATCCACAAAGTACTCAGCACGCTGGTCGAGCAAGTAGGCGGCAATATTAGCGAGGATCAGCTACTCAAGAATGCTCAGACGAAAATCTCAGTACGCGATGGCAGAGTCACGCTTGACACTCTTCGCACTCAGTTGGGAACTCTTGGAGACCTGGCCATCGGTGGATATTACTCGTTTCAAAATGCCGTTTCGTACTCTGGAACGATTCTGCTGTCAGCCGAAACAACCAAACGGCTGACTTCCAATAAGGGATTATTGGGAGCTGTTTCCGGGCTGCTGAGCAACGGCAATGGTAATAGCAATCGCATCAGACTTCCGTTTTTGGTGTCAGGGACTGTTGACAAACCAAAGGCCGAGATCGACTACTCCTCTCTGACGAAAGGAGTCGGTGAAAATTTATTGGATGATGCCGGTTCAAAGCTAAAGGGTCTATTCAAGAAGAAATGAAATCCAGAGTGATCAGAAGGCGAATTATTATAGGGATATTGTCGATTACGATATGCCTGTCGATATCCGCAATCGTGCAGGCCCAGGCTCACCTGTCCGAACGATTGCTTCGCGTATTGGCGCAGAGTGATAACACCATGCCGATCCGGGCGTGGGTGTTCGTCGATAGTACTGCGGTGAGTGGGCAACTGACGACACTGTCGGAGCGTGCCTGGCAACGGCGGGTAAGAGTCAACCCGGACGACTCTCTGATTGATGAACGAGACTACGCCATATCCACCTACGCAATCGAGGCCGTTCAGGGCACAGGCGTTCGGGTATGTGGGGTATCTCGATGGCTCAAAGCAATCTCGGTTGAAGTGATACCAAATCAACTTGATCCTCTGGCCGCCCTTCCGTTTGTAGCCAAAATAGATATGGTGCGGACCTTTGTGAATAGGACTCCTGACCTGATTGAACTTCAACGCGAGAATCCATCGTCCGTTACTGCGGAGGACTATGACTATGCCGGATCGCTGCCTCAAAATGAGTTCGTTGGTGCGGTCAAACTGCATCATGCGGGACTGACCGGTAACGGAGTGCGTATTGCTATGTTTGACACCGGCTTCAACCCGGACCACGAGGCTTTTAACTCGGCACAGATTGTAGGTACGTGGGATTTCGTCAATGATGATCCTGATGTCAGTGAACCGGATTGTGTGGAGGATAACCCATCCCGATGGCAAACCAATCACGGTACGATCACCTGGGGGGTTATCGCCGGCTATCTACCGGGGGAACTAATCGGTGTGGCTCCGGGAGCGGAGTTTCTTCTCGCGCAAACAGAGATTTCCTGCGGTGGCGTTGAGATCAAACGTGAGGAAGACAACTGGATTCTTGCCGCCGAATGGGCCGACTCGGCCGGTACCGATATTATCAGTTCCTCGCTTGGTTATTATCAGTTCACTGACAGCGGTAGCTACGAATTTGCGGACCTTGATGGCGACACGCCTTTGATCACGCATGCAGCCGACATTGCTGCATCAAAAAATATTCTGGTAGTGACCGCTGCTGGTAATATGCGAAATGTATCCTGGGGGCATATCCTGACCCCGGCGGATGGCGATTCGGTGATAGCAGTTGGAGCGGTTGCGTTGGATTCTAGTCTGGCTTCTTTCTCTTCGCCGGGGCCAACTGCTGATGGACGGATCAAACCAGATATCACTACCCTTGGATCGGGGGTTCTTACTGCCAGTCATCTCGGTGGACTGATCGCTTCCTCTGGTACATCCCTTTCTACGCCGCTGGTGGCCGGTTGTGCGGCATTAGCCCTTGAACATGATCCCAGCCTTACAGCAGTTGAACTGCGCGATTTAATCAAACAATCGGGTGACCGCACAGCATCGCCTGATAACGATTTTGGCTGGGGTCTTTTCGATGCTGTGAAGACAGCCGACATTGTTCATTTCGTGATTCCGGAAGTTGTTCAGGTGCAGCACGACCGTTTTGTCTCCGTGCCGGTTGCCACCGGCGGAAGGAGCCCAATAGTGCCTGAATTATCTGCTTTTGATCTACCTCCAACAGTTTCTTTTTACGACAATGGTGACGGTACCGGCCAACTTGATGTACTTGGCTCTGCCGATATGCCACCCGTGTCCAACATAGGATTGGTAGCAGATGTTGGCTATTTTGCCGACACAACCTATCTCACCGTCGTCAGTCTGGTTGGCTCGCAGCGCTCAATTTTCGCTGGTCCCAATCCATTCCACGACTCAATCCGCATCTTCATCCCGCCTTCCTCTGGTCTTTGGACCTGCGCCACAGTATTCAATGTGAGCGGAGAAAAAATGTGGGAGAAAGTCAACATGTCACCCTCAACGTCCGATGTATTCATTACATGGTACGGGTGCAACGAGTATGGTACGAACGTGGCAAGCGGCGTTTATATCATTCGCGTTAGCACCGACAAGTTGACGACCCGCGTGAAAGCGCTCAAGCTGGATTGAAGCACTTGCATGACAAGCGAAAGTGGCAAGACTGACAGCGCGTTGCACCGCTGTGCAGTTTGTAAAATTGACCTCAAAGGCCGTCTGGTATACATTGATGATCAGGTCGAGAACCTGCTGGGGTTCACCCGCGAGGATCTTTTCGGTAAGATGTTCCTTGATTTTCTCGATGAGCATTCAAGTAATGTAGTAGACAATCTCATTGAAAAACGTAACAACTATGAGACGTTCTATGAATCCACCCGCCTGGGTATTCTCGCTCGTGAAGGTCATATCGTACCTAGCACTGCTGTTGTCTCACTCAGTTTCATAGCCGGTAACCCGGTCAATTTCGTGTTCATCATTATTCCCGATGACGAAATCAAGGCCGAGTCGGGCAGGAATAATGATGACCAGGCTTTCGTGGAGTTGCTTGAGAATGTTCTGGCTGGACATGAAAATTTTGATGCCAACATGTTTTTGAGACAACTCAAAGCTGTGGCCGGCGCGACCACGGCTTGCCTTTATCTTGTCCATGAGAACTCGCTTGAGTTACGCCATGTCGCCGGGGACAATGATCTGCCAATAGTCGCAACCTCTGTACCGGAAGTGAGTACGATGCACCACCAGGTGGTCGAGACCGGTGCTGTCTATGATTTCACCAATACGGACACATATGAGGCGATTGGTGTTGAGGCTGACGATGCGCCGCACGAATATGCTGCTCGCATGGAAATCAATGGGCACGGCTGCTATTTGGTTCGTCTTATCTTTGAGTCGACCCTGACCGAGTTTGATGTTGCTGGCGGTGTATCTCGCTGTGATTCGGTTCTGCGTTTCTTTGGACGTCCCGTGGAATCGCCAGAGCCACAGCAAGATAGGAGTAGTGAGGTAGATATCCGCATTGCCGTCGGTTTACTTGACGGTCTTGGATTGGGTGCCTTGGTAACCGACCGCGAAGGGAATGTTATCGGCCACAATCCGATTCTCTATCAGATGGTTCAAGAGAACGACATCATTGGTGATTTTCGCCGTTTCAGTGAGTTTTTGGAGGGGGTGACGCCGGATCACTGCGAGAGCCCCATTCGCGAGTGTTTCTTGAATGCCTCCGACCCGGCCTGCTGCAATCGGCTTCAAATTTCTCTTCCCGATGGTACTCCGGCTATTCTTACTGTCCTTCGTCTTGGTGACGGACTGGAGGATCTCACCAGTCTGGTAGCGGTTATGCCTCAGGAGGCGACAGTCGGACGCGTCCGGGTTAGTTGACTGTAGTTATTCCAATAGTGCTCCTGTGCAAACAGGGACCCCGGCGGCTGAATCAGGTCGATTTACAGTTGACAAATGTGTGTTCATCAGTATTTTGCAAAGTTGATCTGAAATAGAGGAGCAGAATTCTTATGAACTCGATGACCGGATTCGGCAAAGCACAGATGAAAGGCAAACCAGGAGCGTTCACCGTGGAAATCTCCAGTGTGAACAGCCGATTTCTGGAAATTTCGGTTCGAGTTCCCCGCCAGTATTCCTCGCTTGAGCACAAAGTTCGCGAACTTGTTAGCGGCAATCTTGATAGAGGCAAAGTTTTTGTGTTTGCGGGATTTGCCGAAACAGAGGATTCTCCGGCCAAGAGTTATGTGAATGAAAAGGCAATGATAGCTGTTAGTCATCGTCTTCTGGCACTCCGCAAAAAACTGAAAATCGCTGGTGATGTCACGATTAGTGACCTGTTGCAGTTTCCGGACGTTACTCATCTTGACAATGATGTTGTTGATGAGAAGGTGTTATGGGCAGTGCTGGAAAAAGCCGTGAAGGGTGCGCTTAAGGAACTTCTGGGGATGCGTCGCAAGGAAGGCGCGGCAATGGCTAAGGATATGAAACAGCGCCTCAAGACGATTGGACAGGCCAATCGGATGATTTCGACCGAGGCTCCGAAGATTGTGGACAAGTATCGGACGCGGCTGTATGAGCGCGTTCAGGACCTGCTGGATAATGGCACTGGTGATACCGGCCGTGTGGAGCAAGAGATCGCTCTGTTTGCGGATCGGTGCGATATCACAGAAGAGTGTACTCGGCTTGCCAGCCATATTGACCAATACGAAGGCATTCTGCGGGAGAAAAAACCGATGGGCAAACGGCTCAATTTCCTCCTGCAGGAGATGAATCGAGAGGCTAATACTATGGCCTCCAAGGCCACTGAAACCTGTATTACCACTGCGGTCATCTCTCTCAAAGAGGAGATGGAGAAACTCCGCGAGATGGTACAGAACGTCGAGTAGAACCGGGGAATACCGATACCATGAATCTCAGGAAACCGGGCAAGATCATAGTAATTTCGTCCCCTTCCGGGGGTGGCAAGACCTCTATATGCCGCAGTCTGCCGGAACGGGACCGCGATCATGACTGGTATTTCTCTGTCTCCTATACTACACGCGGCAAACGTGCCGGTGAACAAAACGGTAGAGAATATTTTTTCGTTGACGACAACGAATTCGAGCGTTTGATCAGTGAGGATGCTTTCGCTGAAGAGTGCCGGGTTCATCTTTATCGGTATGGCACCCCTCGGGAACCGCTTGAGAAAGTTCTCAATGAGGGCGGAGTGATGTTACTCGACGTAGATGTGCAAGGAGCGGAGAAGATCAAGGCCGCCTATCCTCAGGCTGTCTCGATTTTCATTCTTCCTCCGTCGGTGGATGAGCTTCGTCAGCGCCTCACGACTCGCGGAACGGAGACACAGGAGCAGCTTCGCGTACGACGTGACAATGCTACCAAAGAGATGCAGCTATGGCAAGATTTCGATTATGTTGTTGTCAACGATGACCTTGAGGTAGCCGTGAGCGAAGTTCTGAGTGTAATTACCGGTCATTATTGTCGCACTGACATGGTACCTCGGGAACAGATACAGAAGATCATTGGTTTGGTTAGTTAAGCAATAGGAGCTAAGGTGAGCAAAATTGATTTGGAAGAAATCGAGAGACAGGGTCTCAATCGTTACGAGGCCGTGATTGTAGCCTCACGCCATGCGCGAACTCTAAATAGCAAGCGACTAAGGCTGCTGGAGCGCATGATGGATGACCCGGATATTCAGATTGATTCCCGCAAAGTGTCGATGACAGCATTGTTGGAACTTCTGGAAGGAAAGGTAAAGTTTAACCGCTCGGATTCGATGTAATGAGGTAAACCCTCTTTTCGATCCGCAAAGGAAGCATATGGCCAGGAATCTTCTCATAGTTGAGTCACCTGCGAAGTCACGGACCCTCGCCCGTTTTCTGGGTAAGGATTTCGATATCGTTGCCACCGTGGGACACATTATCGACCTGCCCAAGTCTAAGCTTGGTATTGATACCGAAAACGACTTTGAGCCTCAGTATACTGTAATTGAAGGCAAGCAGAAGGTCATCACGGGGCTGAAGAAGGCCGCCAAAAAGGCGGATACGATCTATCTGGCCCCTGATCCGGATCGCGAGGGGGAAGCGATAGCCTGGCATGTTGCTAACAGCCTTGGAGACAAGTGCAAGGCCAATTTCGTTCGGGTATCTTTTAATGAGATCACCAAACGCGCTGTGACTGAGGCCGTCAAGAATCCCCGCGAGATAAATATGAATCTCGTTAATGCCCAGCAGGCCCGTCGAGTGCTCGATAGATTGGTGGGTTATACAGTGTCGCCTTTCTTATGGAAGACGATTGCTCGAAATCTGTCCGCGGGACGAGTGCAATCGGTGGCACTACGCCTGGTGTGCGAACGTGAGGCCGAGATCAAGGCCTTCAAGTCCACCGAGTACTGGCAGATCAATGCTCAACTCGAAACGGACAAGCAGGAGCAGTTCAAGACTCGTCTGCATAAGATCGACAAGCTAACTGTCGTCAAGCCATCTGAACTCAAGGGCAAGACCAAGGTCTGCATTAATAGCGAAGACGAAGTAAAGGGATACGTTGCCGAGCTGGAAAAAGCAGATTTCGTGGTGGACGAGATCAAGAGAAGTGAGAAGAAAAGACGACCGTACGCTCCGTTTATTACCTCTACGCTGCAACAGGAAGCGGCCAAAGCTCATGGCTTTTCGCCCAAGGTGACAATGCGGATCGCGCAGGACCTTTACGAAGGAATCGAAATGGGTAAGGAAGGTCCGACGGGACTCATTACCTATATGCGTACCGACTCAACCAGGATTGCGGCCGAGGCGTTGACTGGTGCTCGTGAGTATATCGAGGAGATCTATGGCAAGAGCTATCTTCCGGCCAAAGCGCAGATATATTCGAGCAAGAAAAAAGCCCAGGATGCTCACGAAGCTATCCGTCCAAGTTATTTGACCCTGCCACCAGTGGACGTTAAGAAGTATCTCACACCCCGGCAGTATAAGCTCTACACGTTGATTTGGAATCGGTTCATCGCCTGCCAGATGAAACCGGCTGTCTACAGCGTTGAGACGGTTGACATTAAGGCCGGACGGTTCACTTTGCGGGCCACTGCCCAGCGGATCAAGTTCGATGGTTTCATTAAGCTCTACCGTGCTGAAAAGGAACCAGATGAAAACGGCAATGGCAAGAATGGACTTGAAAACCTCCCCGAACTGAATGAGAAGGACTTGCTCAAGTTGCTGAAACTTGAGCCAAATCAGTCATTTACAAAACCTCCTGGTAGATATTCGGAGGCTATGCTGGTGAAGCGACTGGAAGCTGACGGCATTGGGCGACCATCTACATATGCGACGATTATCTCTACGCTAAAATCCCGAAAGTACGTCGACCTTGACCAGCGCAAACTGGTACCGACCGATTTGGGTAAGGCAGTCACGCGCATTCTGGTGGAGCATTTGCCCAAGATATTCAACGTTAAATTCACAGCCAGCATGGAAAAGGAACTTGATGCGGTAGCGGATGGGACAGACGATTGGGTCAAAGTCATCGGCGCTTTCTATACGCCGTTCAAGAAGACAATCGACGGTCTCACTGCCCGTGAGAGCGAAATAAAAGCCTCCCTGACCGAGAAAACCGATATTGCCTGTGAGAAATGCGGTTCACCGATGATTGTCAAATGGGGTCGCAATGGTCGCTTTCTGGCCTGTTCCGCTTACCCAGAGTGCAAGTCGACCCGACCGTTGCCGGAGGAAGAAGAGCAAAATAAGACTGACGAGAAGTGCGAGAAATGCGGTTCACCGATGGTGGTCAAAACTGGCCGTTTTGGCCGTTTTCTGGCCTGCTCTGCATACCCTGATTGCAAGACAACCAAGGCAATTACATTGGGAATTAAGTGTCCCAAGTCTGGCTGCGGGGGAGACATTGTTGAGAAACAGACTCGCAGTCGTCGGCTATTTTTCGGTTGCTCAAAATATCCCAAATGTGATTTCGCATCCTGGGATCGACCGGTACCCACACCGTGTCCTGCGTGCAAACACCCCTACCTGGTCCAGAAGGTCTCCAAGGTAAAGGGTGAGTATCTCAAGTGTCCCGAATGCAAAAACACTGTGACCAATGAGAGTGCGGAGGAAAAAACGGTCACTTAAACCGTCATCCGTATGTGTAGATAATCACCAGCCGGGGTCCTGAAGGGCTCCGGCTGTTCTTATGTCCGCAAATTGAATTGACCCTCCGGCTCTTATCCTCTATCATTAGTTGTATGTTGACTCGAGTATTACAACAATATCTGGATGATCCGACATCACGGAGGCGTTTCTCTGAGAAAACGAGAGAGGCCTATGGTCGGGATTTGGTGCCATGGATAAGCTGGCTGGAAGAACAGCATGCTGCGCTTCCAGGCAACGCTCCTAATGATCCTCTTTATTTGCGTATCTATTTACGGGAACGCTCAGAAGCAGGCGTGTCTAACCGTTCACTGGCCCGATTCCTCAGCGCCGTCAACGGTTTTCAGAAATACCTCGGGTCTCGACCGAATATGATCAAGTACATCTTCAAATTGCCTAAGATGAAGTTCAACGCCGCTCTGCCAGATTTCATTACCCAGAAGGACAGCGTTTCTCTCTTTGAAGTTTCTGTGTCCGACGGAACCGGAAAGGGGTATCTTCACCTGCGTGATTTTCTTATGGTAGCCTTGTTGTATGCCACCGGCGTTCGACGGGAGGAACTGGCGCGAATCACCCTCAAGGATATCGACATGCAACGGGGTCTGATTGCTGTCATCGGTAAGGGCAACAAAACACGGGTAGTGCCGGTTGGCGACCAGACTCTGAAAGATATTGAGCGCTATCTTGTCCTTCGGAATATCTTTGCGGATCGAAAAGAGTCGGATTCTGATAGCCTGTTTCTCAATCGTCTGGGGAAGCCGCTCAGTGTTCGTTCCATAGACCGGCGAGTGAAGAAATTCGGACGGGGGAAAGGGCTTGATTTTACCCCCCACACGCTGCGCCATTCATTTGCTACGCATCTGCTCGAAAATGGCGCTGACCTGATCCTTATCAAAGAAATCCTGGGCCACGCTTCGTTATCGACTACTCAAAAATATACACACGTAACGGCTGAAACCATGAAGAAAGTCTACCGGCGCGCGCACCCGCGTTCCGGGGCCAAAGAATAGAAAAGAGATTAATGCACACACGTTCAACTACCATCCTTGGTTTGATCCACAAGGGTCAGGCCGCTATGGCCGGTGACGGTCAGATCACGCTTGACGACATGGTGCTCAAGTCGCACTCCAACAAGATTCGCTCGATGCGCGACGGGAAGATTCTGGCTGGATTTGCCGGAACGGCGGCAGATGCTCTGGCTCTGTACGAACTGCTCGAGAAGAAGATTGAGGAATACTCGGGCCATCTTTCCCGAGCGGCAGTCGAGTTGGCTAAGGAGTGGCGAACCGACAAAGTTCTCCAGAAACTGGAGGCTGTTATCGCCGTGACCGACCGAAAGCAGATTTTCCTGCTTAGCGGTAATGGTGACGTGATTGAACCGGATGACGGCATTATTGCCATTGGCTCTGGCGGACCGTATGCGCTTGCAGCGGCGCGCGCTATGTTGGTCGCTAATCCCAAATTAACAGCCGAGAAAATTGCCAGGAAATCACTGGAGATCGCCTCAGAAATTTGTGTCTACACCAACAATCAGATAACGGTAGAAACGATCAAATGAACAATTCTTATCCCACTCCGGCAGAGATCGTATCTCATCTCGATAAGTACATTATCGGTCAGGACAAGGCCAAGAAATCAGTGGCTATCGCCCTTCGCAACCGTTGGCGGCGACAACAGGCTCCCGAAGATATTCGCCATGAGATAATGCCCAACAACATAATCATGATGGGTCCGACTGGTGTTGGCAAGACTGAGATCGCCCGACGTTTGGCTGATTTGGCGAAAGCACCCCTGATCAAAGTTGAGGCTTCCAAATTCACCGAGGTCGGCTACGTGGGACGCGACGTCGAATCGATGATTCGTGACCTAATGGATATCGCCGTCAACATGGTCAAACTCGAAAAATCAGCCGCGCTTCAGGAGAAGGCACAGCAAAATACGACTGAACGCCTTCTAGACCTGCTACTGATGCCAGTCAAACGTGCTCCCGTTCAGGCCGCCGACTTGGAAAAGAAAGACACAATCACCAAAACCAGAGATAAACTCAGGGCAAAACTACTGGCTGGCAAAATGGATGAACGGGAAGTCGAAATCAATGCCCCTCAGAATCAATTTCCTGTTATCGAGATATTTTCGCCGATGGGCATGGAGGAAATGGGGGTCAACTTCCAGGAAATGTTCTCCGGACTTATGCCAAAAAAAACCAAGCAGCGCAAGATGTCAATCAAAGACGCCCGCAAGTTCTTCCATAATGAAGAAATCGGCAAACTGACTAATATGGATCAGGTCATCTCGGAAGCGCTGAACCGAGTGCAGAACGCCGGGATTATCTTTGTCGACGAGATCGACAAGATCGTTGGCGATGATGGCAGGACCGGCCCTGATGTCAGTCGTGAGGGCGTCCAGCGCGACATTCTGCCCATCGTCGAGGGCTGTGCGGTCATGACGAAATACGGCATGGTCCACACCGATCATATCCTGTTCATCGCCGCCGGAGCTTTCCACGGCACCAGCCCGTCCAATCTCATTCCTGAATTACAGGGCCGATTCCCCATAAGAGTCGAACTTGATTCTCTCAGCAAAGAGGACCTGGAACGAATTTTAGTCGAACCGGAAGCGGCTCTGGTGAAGCAGTATCAGGCCCTCATTCGCTCTGAAAGTGTCGAGCTGGTCTTTGACAAGGCTGCTATCAAGCGTATCGCGTCTTACGCGGAGCGAGTCAATACCGAGGCCGAGAATATTGGAGCACGCCGACTTCAGACAGTCATGACAACGCTGCTTGAGGATATTCTGTTTGAGCCACCTGAGGGGAAGAAGAAGATCAAGATCACGGCCAAGAAGGTGGAAAAAGAACTCGCGGCTATCGTCGAAGACGAAGACCTGAGCCGGTATATACTATAGCGAGGGTGCCATGCTCAAACTTGTTTGAGTATGATTCCCTGTAGGGCGAAACCCTCTTGGTGGTTCTGCCAATTCGCTGGTTACCGTTGTCCTTCATCCTGAGCGAAGTCGAAGGGCAGCGGACACAAGGGTCCGAATCATGCCCAAAAGATTTTCAGCATGACACCCATGGGGGTGGCTGGGTGTTAATTGGCAAGATGGCGGAACCGCTAAGGGGTTCCACCCTACGAGAAACTACCAGCACCTGTGCCCACCTCACACTTCCATGATCTTGATGTCGCCGATGAAATTGTTGGCGGTAATATAGAGACGCTTGTCCGCTGTCGCGTAGCCGGGAGATTGGCTATCGAGGTTGTTGCCGAAGCCGGAGTCACGCTGGCTCATGGTTTCGATATCGCCAATGAAGTTGGAGCAATGTGCGAATAGTTCCATTCCCGGTGGGACCAGCACCCGACAGTCGCCGATGAATCCAGAGATAACTATCCTGTTGAGACCATCGGCCAAAATGCCACCATGGACCTTGACTTCAATATCCCCTAACCCGCATGACACTTCGATATTGCGCAAGCTGACACCTTTGCAGTCGATATTAATATCCCCCAAGAGCTTATTATATCGTGTGCTCTTCACACAACCGATATCAGGTCCCGATTGGTTGCCTGTCGTTCCCGAAGCACGCCCCGTGTTATCCGTTCGGACGAATTCCGGCTGTACGGTAGAAGAAGCACTTGCACTGCCTGGGTCATATCCAGTTTGAGCGTCCTGCCCCGGATCGTAGCACTCCTCAAGTTTACGCCTTCGAATGATCAACCATCCGCCCAGAAGAATCAGACCCACAGGAAGCAGGTAACGCGCCATATGCTGGAAGCCAAACAGATACGGGTCGATAGCTCGAAGAACGAGCAGGAACCCGAGGGCGATCAGCACAAATCCGAATATGTTACGTCGCTTACTCATAGTACACTAAACCACTTTCTTCTGGTTTCTACCTATTCGATACGTAGTATCGACGTCGTGGTTGCAGTTGGCAAGCATTTACCTTGACACTGTAGGTGAGCTGTGCTTGACATAAGCCGGGCAAGGTCCGTTATTCCACGCAATTTGAATATAATCGGTCCGACACTAATAGTCGTGGAAAGGAGCCAGCATGTCACGTTCACTATGCCAGATAACGGATTTCAGCACTGAGGAACTCAATGAGATATTTGACCTTTGTGCCAAGATGAAAAAAGGTGAGATTCGACCGCGACCCCTGGAAGGGAAATCGGTTGCTTGTATCTTCACCAAAGCCTCCCTTAGAACCAGAATATCATTTGAAGTGGGCATCAGCGAGTTGGGTGGTCAACCGATCTATGTCACCGATGAGCAGATCAAGCTGGGGCAGAGGGAAAGCATCGCCGATGCTGCCCAGGTTCTCTCCCGCTACGTCGCCCTGATTATGATTCGGACCTTCAAGCAGTCGGATGTCGAGGGGTTGGCTCAACATGCCTCGGTCCCGATTGTCAATGGACTGACCGATTTGGTTCATCCCTGTCAGATACTGGGGGACTATTTCACGGCCATCGAACATCTGGGACCGAAGGATCGATACAAGATCGCCTATGTTGGAGACGGCAACAATATTACCAATAGCTGGCTCAATCTGGCGGTTCGTCTTCCAATTGACCTGAGAATAGGGACAGCAGCCGATTGCACGCCCGATGCCGATTTGCTGGCGAAAGCCAAAGCCAATACTGATAGTCGTATCACTATGACAGAGGATCCTAAAGAAGCCGTAGCCGGTGCCGATGTACTCTATACAGATGTTTGGGCTTCGATGGGGCAGAAACATCTGGCAGAAGAGAAAGCAAATAGGTTAGAGAAATACCAACTCAACAGTTCTCTGTTGGCTCTGGCCGATCCGAACGCGGTCGTGATGCACTGTTTGCCGGCGGAACGAGGGCGCGAAATCACCGATGAGGTGATGGATAGTCCACAGTCGGTAGTCTTTGATGAGGCTGAAAACAGGTTACACATCCAGAAAGCAATAATGGCTTTCTTGTTGAAGTGATCTCGCTTGGTGGCTGGTATGAACAGAAGCTGTGGACCAAAGAAAGGAGACGCTTATGCGTTCCTGCAAACTCATGCTTCTACTGGGAACAGTCGCCATTGTTGCCGCCAGCCTGGCCTTCTATGGCTGCTCAAGTGATGACACCTCTACCGGCACAGTCGGGAATCTTAACGATCCCGAATTTCTAGCAGTGCATGAACAGGTATCTGAGTTCGTAGATTCGACACTGATATGGTTTAGCGACGGGCTTGGTTCTGTGAGTACCCTGGCAACTGATACTACTGTTGATCCTGTCCATTACGGTCCGACTGATCCAAATGCCGAGACTGATGAATCCTATGTTACGTACACGGATGACGGCTGGCATGTTATCTACTTCGAATTCCACACCGATGACTACTCCTCGGTGATAATGGATTCCATCCAGTTCCGGAAAGATAACGCCTACCAACAGGGTGTAACCGATCTGGAAGCTCTGCTTTATAAGCACAATTGGGTGTACAACGCCCTGGATACTACCGTCACTCACTCCATCTATGCTGGCAATGCGGACTACCAGTTCGACAACATGGATCAGGAGCTGTGTTCTGTGGAAGGCTCCAGCGGTTGGAACGTCAAGTCCAAATACGTGAGTGCTGACTCCACCGTCTGGAGAGAGTTCGATGTGGATGTTACCTATGCTAGTGGTCAGATAAGCAAATCCAGCTTCGGCTGGACGCAAGGTTGCCCGGAAACGGGTACTTTCTCGGCCGACATCGAAATGATCTATCAGAAAGACGCCGATGCCCCCGATACCACCAATTGGAACATGAACGTTACATTTAATTCGGGCATGGCTGCCGTGGTGGCAACCTGTGGCGAAACGACGTGGTCGTATTCATCTCGCGAATGCTGGCCTCCTGCACTATAACAGAACTTATGGAATGCTGACAATTTCGGGCCCGACCGATTCCGGTCGGGCCTTTTTCTGTCGGGCGTATCCGCCCAGCACTTATTGACAAGTAACTCGCATAACCGTACATAAGGAGTATGAAGGAAGTCGCCAAATACTCCCACTGTTTCGTCTGTGGTGATAAAAACCCAGATGGCCTTGGGGCGCGTTTTTTCTATGATGGAAGTCAGGTTGTTACCAGGGTTAAGGCTACCGAGCAATTTGAGGGTTATCGAGGTATCTATCACGGGGGACTAATTGCGACTCTGTTGGACGAGGTGATGATAAAGGCTGTATTAGCAATCGACCGCTTTGCTGTGACTGCTGAAATGACGGTGCGATTCATTCAACCGGTAAGAGTTGGAGACGAACTGACCTTTTCCGGCCGAGTTGTCAAATCAAAGGGGAGAGTATTCCTGACAGAGGGAGAAGTCAGAAACGACGCAGACGAAATCTATGCCACTGCTACCGGTAAGTACATCGAAGCCGGGGAGGGGTTGCGCGAAGACTTAATGAAATCAATCGACTGAAATTGTGAGTTTGATTTCATAGATTGCTATTTCAGGTCGAACCACGGCTATTCTGTTATCCGCCTAAGGCCTTGTCTCTCAACCGTAATTGCGTACTACATAAAGCGCCTTCGGCGCCGGCACAGGCGTTGCTGAATGCAGGGAATGGACAAGAAACCGACTTTTATCAAGTGCTATACTGCTGCTTTCAACAATAGTCTGAATGATCCGTACCTGACCGATATCGGTTTCGCCGGTGGGATGATCAGTTTCGCTGTACCGGACTATGGGGTTCTGTTCCGGTGCCGTGCCCACGGTTCGGTGCTCGATCTGGAGTTTGGTGCCTTTTTTGCCTTACTTCGATTTCTTAAGACACGTCTGTCCGATCAGAAGATCAAGGCGGTTCAGGTTATGTCATCCAACCCCGAGTTTGTATTTTCGTTCTCCGGTAAGAGACAGAGTCTCACCCAGGATAAGGAACGGGCACGTCTTCTTCTGGAATACAGCCGCCAGTTTGCGTTGGCCGTGGGTTATGTCAAGCAGGTTGAGAATCGATCGCTCCTGTCTCCAGCAAACTATGCTTCGCTTCCAACCAATACCGAGATATCACTCAAGCCCGATCCGTCGGACTCTCGGAAATCGGGTTTCAAACCGATCCGCAAAGGAATCCGGTTGTAAGATTGGTCTCTCCCACCAACCCAAAGTAAGGCATTGCACACAGCAAGTTGGCTGCTGTACCTCTCGCTACTCATCATCAGTGAGACGAGCCTAACTGCATTAAGGCTACTCCTGCGACGGTGTTTTTCCATCATGACAATCTCATCGACTGTCATACTATAGGCGCACCACAGCTATGTTCGATCGGTAGGGTTGAACTGCAGTGACGAATCCAGACCAGAGCTGTGACTCCAATTGCATACCTTGTGTCAGGAACGGGTGATCGAAGTTGTTCGACGCCATACCCACAGTATTCTTAAAACATATAAAAAGCTGTGTAATAACAACTTGATGCTATCCGGATAACCTTTCAGACCTGGGCATATGGCTTGCTCTCTCGGCCGACATGGATCTGAAGGCTCTTAAAAATATCCGGGTGGTTGACCGGGACCGAATCTGTTCATTTGAATGGTCCCAGCAGTCAAATGACACAGATGGGCTAACTCTGGATGAAATCCGTTTGGTTCGCCATCCTTTCTTGGCTATGGCCTTAGACGATGGTTTTCTGTTGTTGGAGAACAGACCGGATTTCGATGCCCTTGCCGCTGCGAGTCTGAATCACTTTCCCTTGCAGATAGCGACTCCCGAATCAATTTCTCTGGCCACGATTCAGCTCGGTCTGGCAGGATTCAATATAGAGCATCTGACTGGGCTTGCAGCCAAGTACCCCGACCAAATTGTCATCGAGAGGTCATCCGAAAAAGAATTGTCCTCGTCCGACACATTGTCTGTCGATTTCGATTTCGGGAAGGAGCAGCTTCGCTGTCAATTGCGTCACTCCAGTCGTGCCGGCTGTCCAGCCTCACTAGATCATCTGGTTCACTCGATTCATTGCCACGGTCGCTATGAGCAAATTGTAGAGCCGTCAGGTGCCACTGGAAATATCACTCGCTCCGGTTCATATTCGGCAATCATGACATTACCGAGTTTCTCTCTCAATGATCTCGTGAGTGCGGCTCTGTCGGACCATCTATTTCCACCTGATTTCATAGGAGTGATGACCAATTGCCGGATTCTTAATATTGACTTCCCCATTTCCGTTCTGGCGGACGATACGCCTGTTGAGGAGAAAGAAGCGTTTTTCCGCGAACTTGTGAACCTCCGTGCTCAATCCCATAAGGTTTCTATCTATGATGGGAAGGTTTATGTGCTCAATCATTGATCCCGCCTTCCAGCGAGATGGAGAAAACGAGACGACATAAGGGCGATTGACAAAATAACGTCTCCGTAATCCATAAAAAGCCTATCCCACATGTCTTGCGGTGTACATGCAGGGGTTAGGTAACAATATGGCATTCAGTTGCATAATTCTCCTCCAATCATGCCTTTTGGCCATACTGTCGAACATTAGTAACTCATTGATATAGTGTTAGATACAAGAATCTCACGCTAAGATTGCGAACTGGCCTGTAATTTGCTCAATTTTTCAGCAATATATATTGATCAGGAGGTCACATTGGATCGTTATCTAAAGTTTTTGCTGGTTTTGGCTATCGTCTTGACTATTCCGTCAACACTATTTGCCTTTGCATTCGTAGGATCTGTTCGGAACCTTAGCTACTACGACACTACACCAGAGTTCAACACCGATCCAGAGTTTGCATACGTTGAAACAGCTGTCGATAATTATGGCGTTGATGCGCCTGGGTTTAGTTATGTGTCCCAGATTGAATTCACCGAAGGCTGTATTGGTTGGTTAGAAACGGAGACTTGGGGTCACACTCTGAGCGGTGACTACATGAACGTCCCTGATGATTTTACCGTTTCCAGCGCTACTCTTGAGATTTCTGGTTGGCGCTATTACGGCTTTGGAGTGGATATTGTCCAGGTAGGTGGTACATGTATGTGGACAGAGTATGGTGGTTGGGAATGGGCAGGTGAAACCAACAATATCATCGATATGACCGATATTGATTCTGAGTTGTGGAATTCCAGCCAGCTCAACGTCTCTATGACACCTATTTTTGACTATGGTGTTAATCTGAATTCTTCCGTTTTGTCTATCGATTACAATACTACAAATGATGATCCTTCCGATGCCATTCCTGAACCTACTACTCTTCTTCTCGTAGGCTTGGGACTGGCTGGCCTTGGTGTCCGAGCCAGAAGGAAATAGGGCCTGCTGAAAACATTTTCATGATTTGAACAATCCCCGTGGTTAACACGGGGATTTTTTTTCAGTGGGGTGATCGGTCAATATCAATTGACTACTGCTTAGTTGCTGGATGACTGGCTTATGTATATCTTTTCATATGGTAATCTTTGTCCCAAAGAGATTGCCATATTGAGACAGTGCGTCGTTTCCCGGCAGAGCCCAAATTTGCTCTCTACATTGACTGGTGTTATTCCGAAAATATAGTTGAAGCCTTGATCTGTCAGCGGTAACTTTGTCTAATTAAAGACTGGACCGGATTCCGGTATATTGCCAGAATGTATTTTCTGGTGGCTTGGTAGTAAAGATTCGTGGAGTGGTTAGGAAGAGATTGATGAAGCAAGGAGAAACGCCCCGCTATTTAAGAGCAGGGCGTTCAATAAATCGGTCCGGACGAGCTTTAGCTCAGCTTGTTCACCATTACTGCCAACCGGGCTTTGTTCCGGGCGGCGTTGTTCTTGTGAAGCAGGCCACGAGTAGTTGCCTGGTCGATCATACTGACTGTCAGGCGATACTTGCGAGCGGCTTCTTCGGCATTAGTTTCGGCGCGCAAGTCTCTGATGGCGGACCGATACCGAGTACGGAACGCTCGATTGCGGTCGCGTTGTACGGCGGAGGTTTTCATCCGTTTAGCGCAGGATTTATGTTGCGGCACTGGTATGTCCTTTCAAATTACCAGGATCGTTTTCGTTTAGCTTCTAAATATAGTCGGCAATATAGTTTTGTCAATCAGTAAAGAAAAAAATGACTCCCTGGTGCGATCGGCCGGATTGGTCTCGGGGGCAACTGCTTTCTCACGTGTTCTGGGCCTCGTACGTGAGCAGGTCATGGCCTATTTCTTTGGCGCTGGTTTCGCAACCGATGCCTTCGTGGTTGCGTTCCGAATCCCTAACCTGTTGCGAGATATGTTCGCTGAGGGAGCACTTTCTGCCGCTTTTATCCCCATTTTCAAAGAAAAGGCAGTAAAGGAATCAACAGACGAGGCCTTCAAACTGGCTAATGTTGTCATTTCCGCTGTTCTAGTAGTTGTGGGGCTGATCGTGCTATTGGGTATCGTTGCCGCCCCGGCGATAGTTTATTTGATGGCTCACGGATTTACAGACAGTCCGGACAAGTTCGATTTGACTGTAGGAATGGCACGCGTGATGATGGTCTATCTGTTGCTTGTTTCGTTGTCGGCGTTGGTAATGGGAATGCTCAACTCCTTTGGACGGTTTGGGATTCCGGCTCTTTCACCAGCTATGTTCAACCTGGGGACGGTGCTGACGGTCATTTGTTTGTATCGCTATTATGATCAGTCCATCTATACGCTGGCGATTGGAGTAGTAGTTGGGGGTGTTGGTCAGGTCGCTGTGCAGTTGCCATCACTTCTGCGAATTGGATACAGATTCCGCTTTTGCCTATCCTTGCTCGACGAAGGGTTGAAAAAAGTGGGGCGGTTATTGTTGCCGATGATAGCCGGCCTATCGGCAGGTCGGGTTAATATACTGATCTCGACTCTGTTAGCGTCCTTCCTGATGGAGGGAGCCATGTCGTATCTGAGCTACGCTTATCGTCTCATGCATCTCCCTCTGGGTGTCTTTGCGGTGGCTCTGGGAACGGTGGCGTTGCCGAAGGCCTCAGAGATGGTGGCTCGTGGTGAAACGACTAAGCTTGGTCGAACGTACGAGGAAGCTATCGGGGCCAACCTGTTTGTGGTGGTTCCATCAGCAGTCTTCCTGGCGTTTATGGGGCGTGAAGTCATTGAGTTGATCTATCAGTGGGGAGCGTTCACGGCTATCTCGTCCGGGCGAACAACCCTGGCTCTGCTTCATTTTTCTTACGGGCTGATTGGTTTCGCGGCAGTGCGGGTGACGGTAGCTTTTTTCTATGCTGTCAAAGATTCACGCCGACCGATGAAGGCTTCCCTTATTGCGGTGGGCGTCAATCTTGTTTTGTACTACCCAATGATACGCCTTCTGGATTTCGCGGGTTTGGCAGCGGCTACTTCGATTGCCGGGATTGTCAACTTTCTATTGTTGTTAAGGTGGCTGCCAAGCACCGGGATTCAAGTATCGATGGCTCATGTTGGCCTCAAGTTTTTCCGGATTCTGATTGCAGCCATGGCCGCATTTCATGTAGCTCAGTTGATGCCTTACCAATTTGTTTTCGATCCAGCTACTCTAACGGGAAGGATTATTCAATTGGTGGTGCCAATGATTGTAGCCGGTCTGTTGTATCTGTTGTTCTGTTTGATTCTAAGAGTACAGGAGCTCAGTCTGCTCAGACGTCTATTGATTCGAAAGTGATCTTCAGGGGCTATTATGCTGCGTGCTTACCCTAGTCTATTCTTGTTGATGGCGATCGTCCCTGGGATTGTCTTTGCCGACCAGCTACGGTTACCGGTGTGGGTGTATCTGTCCATAGCGGCCATTGCGGCTCTGCTCGGGATTATCTGGCTACTAAGAAAGAAGAGTACTCACGCCGCCGTGGCTCTGGGGCTGGCTCTGCTGTGTTTCTCGGCTTTTCATTACAGCCTTCGCTATTATCCTACCGGTGCGGGTCATGTAGCCAACTACGCTGACGGAGAACAACGGTATCACATTTATGGTCAGGTGAGCGACTGGCCCAAGCTACGCACCGATCGGACTGAACTTAAGGTCCGGGTGGATTCCCTCGTTGCCGACGGCGTGTATCCGGTACACGGAACAGTGCTGGTGCGATTGGAAGATACAACGACCTGCCTCCAACGCGGGGATCGTCTGGAATTCCTTGGTCGTATCTATCCTCTGCGCGGTAGTGTGTCTCCCGGTGGATTTGACTATCGGCGCTACCTCAATCTCAAGGGCATCCACGGCATTGTCTACATGACGACCCTTCTCGACCTGCGTCTGGACAAACGGAATCGTTATGGTCTGTTCAATATGGCCGATGGAGTTCGGGGTGGAATTGTAGATGCGCTTAACCGTAATCTGAGTCCTCGAGCGGCAGCTTTGGCGGCCGGATTTCTTATTGGCGAAACCAGGAATATCCCCGTTGAAGTGTATGGCTGGTTTCGTGATTCCGGAACCCTTCATTTGCTGGCTGTATCCGGTTCCAATGTCGCCCTGGTGCTGGGTTTTTTCATTTTCCTGATACGGCCGCTTTCATTATCACGTCGAGTGAGGACGATTATTCTGCTGGCAGTACTGGTGTTATTTACGCTCATCTCATACGGGGAACCATCAGTAGTGCGAGCCTCGGTGATGGCCACTCTGGTGCTTCTGAGTCGTTTGGTACAACGACGAACAGATCTCAACAATATCATCAGCGCCGCGGCAGCGATAATCCTGCTGTTCGATCCCACCCAACTCTTCGATGTCGGTTTTCAGCTTTCCTTTGTCACAGCCTGGGGGTTGATATTTGTCACCCCCGCCGTGTTGAAGATTTTCCGAATGGATCGCCGCCGCTGGTGGTATTATTGTGTCGTTGTGCCATTGGCCATAGCAATTGTTGCGCAGGTATGTTCGGCTCCGTTGATAGCTTTCTATTTCCAGCGTTTGCCGGTTCTTTCCGTAGTGGCTAATGTGCTGATCGTGGTGCTGACTTCGGGGGCTGTGCTTGGCATTTTGGGGGTCCTGATGGCCGATTTTATTCTTCCGGCTTTAGGGGCTTTCACCGGTTCGCTGGTCAATCTGTTGATGGAGCTTATCCTCCGGTGTCTTCAATTCTTTGGAGGGGAGAATGCGCCGGTTATTCAGATCGATTCGGTCCCGGCAGGGGTTGTCATTGCCTGCTATATCTACCTTGTGCTGGGGGTGTGGGCACTCAAGTCCAGGCGAATACGTCGATTCGTTGTCATCTCACTGGTCGTATTGACCAATCTGGCCTTGCTTCGTCCGGCGGCTCTCATAAACGAGACTGATCACACCAACATTTGGCTGACTACAGTTCCGGGAGGAATTGCTGCCGTAGTCAGGCAGGGAGAACAGCCGTACGGCGATCTCATCATCACCGGTATGCTGGAGCGCGACTATCCCATCGATGACCGCATTCTTGTGCCTATGTTGGAGAGATTCGACATTAAAGCCTTGCACTCCATATTTGTCCTTTCGGCTGACTATGGGGCGATTGATGATTTGGTTCGGGTTGGCAATCGGTTGGCCGCGGAGACAGTGATCGTTCCTAAACGTCTGGAATTCAGCTTTCGAGATATCATCCGCCAGCCTGTGGAGGAATCTGGAGCTATGGAAATTGTGGTTTCTCCCAAACATCCGGCGAGCCGCGTCGGTATCGGATTCTATCCTTTTCGCGACGGTCTGGTTTGGACAGGAGACAAATCTTGTCTGCTCCTCGTAGATAATATCGACTCCGATTTTCTACCTGATGCTGGTCTGGGTGGAATCGACCGCTTGGTAGTGGGCAGACGAATCAGCGATCTTCAGCTTTTATTACCTTGGATAGATACATTGGGGTTGTCGTCGATAATCTTGCGATCATTATCTGACCCGGATATCGATCAGGTTTTTACTCAGGAAATATCCAATGAGATTGACTCATTGACGATTACTCACCTCGACCGAGTCGGTATCGTGCACCTGCGATTTGCCCAATAACACCATATTGTTGCCTCTCAGCAACTTCCGAATTGAACTCTTTTGCGTTTAAGTTCCCGTCGAAGATACCCGATAACTATATGGAAGCAGCCCCAATGGGGCAAACCACGAGTTGTACTAGATCAGTTGAAGGACACAAGATGAGTCTGTCCGGAAATCTCAAAACAGTATCGTTCCCCGACATTTTGCAACTGCTGTCCACCGGGAAGAAGACAGGGATACTCTCTGTCGAAACAGCAACCAGAGGTAAGCTGGTGGCCTTCAAGGATGGTAACATAATCCACGCCGCTTCGGTCAATTCCTCAGAAGATTTGCTGGGCAATATGCTGGTCAATCGAGGTCGGATTTCAAAAGCCGACCTTGAACGTGCCATCACGCTGCATCGGCAGACGGGACGCCAGCTTGGTACAACCCTGATTGACATGAAGAT
Organism: Candidatus Zixiibacteriota bacterium; assembly: GCA_019038695.1. NCBI lineage: Bacteria > Pseudomonadati > Candidatus Zixiibacteriota > Candidatus Zixiibacteriota bacterium. Next base: position 38,811 of record JAHOYZ010000026.1, on the reverse strand, counting down.
TTTCGACAAGGCTGAAGTGGCTGAAGTGCTCAAGCAGCAAGTCGAGGAAATTGTCTACAATCTTTTTTCCTGGAGCGATGGGAATTTCGTTTTCCGTGAGGATGAGACCCCCAAGGATGCTCCGTTCCTGGTTGACCTGTCAACCATGAATGTCATTCTTGAGGGAACCCGCAGGATCGACGAGTGGATGGAAATACAGAAGGTTCTTCCTCCCGACGACGTCATGCTTGCAATTTCAAAAATACCCAAAATCTCAGGCGACGAGATCAGACTGTCGGTACCGGAGTTCCAGATTTTAAGCCAGATCGACGGTGAGAGATCTGTGTCTGATTTGATTAGTACTTCCGCGGTTGGTGAGTTTGTTACCTCCCGGTCTATCTATCGTTTGATTGTGAACAAACTGGTGGAAGCGGTTGGAAGACAGGAAGGAGATGAGGGACAGGAGGAAGACGAGGAAGAGGTCATTCTGAACATCATTTTCAAGCTCTACAATAGATGTTTCTATCGCATCCGTGGGCTTTTCGAGGATATTTTGGGTGCCGATAACGATCGGTATCGGGTCTTTTCCAGCCAGTATGATAGTGGTCTGATGGCCTTCTTCTCCGGAGCCGATCCAGCTTCCGATCAAGCAGAATCAATGGAACGTTTTGCGTGCGCTGTTAGAGCTCTACCGACATCGATCCGGTTTCACCGCCTTATGCGCGACCTGGACACTATGCTCACAGACCACCTTCAGTTTGCCTACCATTTGTTGGGCGCGGGTGCTTTTCGCGAAGGGGTTGCATCGGTTAAACGTGAGATTGCTGAGCCGCTGGCTATGCGTCGGGAACTCGTAAAACGACATGGGATCGAAGATGATTTCTACAGGATAATCAAACGGGCTGACAAGACTGTTAAGCTGGTGAGAGGATAGATCATGAATCGAAGTCTACTGTTAGGAATGCTGATAGTACTGGCTGCCGGCTCCCGAGCCGAGGCGGCAAATCTGGCCGTCATTGCCACTCCCCCAACTATGCTGAACCTGGTCATCTTGGTGGTTGGGATTGCATGCGCAGGCGGAGCGTTCCGGGTTATGTCGGTTGTACGCGGTGGGCAACTAAGTCGCAGCTGGAACTTCTTTGTGGCTGCTTTTGCTCTGCTGGTTGTGTCTCAAGCCCTGAGTGTATTGTATGCAATCGAGGTTATCTCGTTGCCTGGCTTTGTGATGCCGGCCTGTCTGGCGGCCATGGCAGGCTTGTTTCTGTTCGGTGTTCTGGAAGCGAAGAAGACACTGAGTTAGCAAAGATATGGTTGACATAACTCACTGCTAAACTTATGATTACTTGCTGAGAATAATGTAGAGTAAATTAACGTCATGGTGGAATACGAGTTATAGGTTCACGAATGACTAGTACCGCAGAACTGGACGAAAGAATATCAAAGTGCCGTAAGATTCTGGAGGCGGACGCCAACTCTCAGATTTTTGCTGCTCTGGCCGATTCGCATCGGAAAAAAGGCGAGTTGACAGAGGCCTTTCAGATATGCCAGCAAGGCCTGAGGATTCACGGTGATTACGGTCCGGCTCATTTCGTCATGGCTAAAATCAATCTTGATCGTGGTCTGTTTGATTGGGCCGAAGCCGAGGCCAGAAAAGCTTCCAGTCTTGATGGTTCAACCAGAGGAATCGAACTGCTTCTTGCGGAGATCTACATTTATCAGAGCCGATTCGATGCTGCTATCAAGTTACTGAGTCCTCTCCACCAATCTGATCCCGAGAACGGTCAGATTGCGAAACTGCTCGAGCTCGCTCGTCGCCTTCGAGATGAGCAATCTAGAACTGTCGGCAGTTCCTCGACAATGGATTCAGGTGGTGTGCCTGGATCACCGTCATGTGAGCCAGCTCGGGCACCAGAGCCGCCGATTTCGAGACCAGTAGAATTGTCGCACTTAGATGCGGCTGGTTTGGTGACGAAGGCAATAGAGATACCAGGAATGGAAGGTGTCATTTTTGTCAACTTTGACGGATTGATTGCTGAATCTGAATGGCAGTCGGAAATCGACGTAACCCTCCTGGGTGCCTCATTTAGTGAAATTATCAATGAACTCAATGTCAAGCTGTTCGAAAATTGTTTTGGCAGTCTGGGAACCGTTTTGATTGAGACAGAAGGTCCTACTTTCATGATTGCCCGGGTTGAAGACGGGCAGTTCATGCTTGTTGCTGCTGCGGATGCGAACCTGGGTACGGTCAAGATGAGAGTTGAGAAGCTCATACAGGCCTACCGATCCTAAAGGACACGATTAGTTATGATACTTAATGCACGCATATTCCGTCATATCTTAATGTGGTCGTTGGCAGCATTAGTTCTGCCAATGATTCTTTTCCCGCAGCGATTCGGGACCAAATTGGTTGAGATGTCCTTTGCCAGCCTTCTGATGGAATTGGTTTTCTACGGGATAATCCTCTTTCTCTTCGACCGACGGATTTCCCTGGGCAGAGTTGCTCTTGGGAGCTTAATCTGTTTGACCTATCGACTGGTGTTGGGGACGCTCCTGGGAATGCTAATCGTCGTTATGTATGCTATGGATGTGTCTATTTCAATTGGACTTGCTATTGAAAGTTACATCCCGGCCATCATACTTCAGGCAGTTGCGGCGCCGTTTATTCTGCGTCCGGTCTTTCATGATATCGATCTTGCGTCCCGGAGTCGAAGGCGTCATGTTGTTCTTCAGGATGTACCGGATTCGGTGAGTGAGCCAACTATAACGGTCGACCAAGAGAGTTCTTTGGATGAATCTCTACAGCCGTTGGTCTCAACTGGAAAAGGAAATAGCGGCCCACGGAGTATAGCCAGTGAACAATCGCATTCTGGTGAAGTAAGTGCCTTTGAACGAGCCACCAATTATATCGGCGAGAACGGTGCGGTCAAGATGGCCGCTGTTGTGGATGGAGAAGGTCTCCTATTGGGGAATTTTGTACGTGGTGGAGTTGATGCTGAGGACTGGGCACCGATGGGGCTTCTCTTCGAGAGCAGTAATGACAAGCTATTATCACGGACAGGGTTTGGACCGGCAGATCGGATTAGTTTAACTACGGCCGATGAGCGGGTGATCGTCGCCCATGAGCCAACCTTTCATCTGATGGTTGTGGCTCAGAAACAGCATGATGATGTATTGAATGTCAGGATCGAACAGGGATTGGAAATGATGCGAAAATACGTATCGGAACGCTACAGCTCGAAGTTGTTGGGAAACCCGGAGAAGGAATATGCACGAAGTACTGAGTGAACTAAACAGAGTCAGCGGCGTGACCGGATCTATGCTCGTCGGGAACGACGGTATTGTTATTGCGGCAGATATTGATACCTCCCAGGAGGAGGACACGGTAGGAGCGCTGGCAGCTTCCATAACTGCGAACATCAGGAAGTCGTTGGATCGTCTTGAGACCAGCCCTCCTCAGCAGGTTACGATTGAGGCGGATGAGAGTAAGTTGTTTTTTACTGATGCGGGATTGGGCATTTTAGTAGTGTCCACCGCCAGTGAAGTGAACATTGGTCTTGTTCGGCTGGAAATTAAAAATGCTATCAGCCGACTGAAGATGAATAGATAGGACAATTGGAACCCTCAATGGTTGGTATCTGAAAATGGTTTCGATTAATTATTCAGCGCGCGAGGTTAGTTGTAAGATCGTATACTACGGTCCGGGATTATCGGGCAAGACGACAAACCTTCAATACGTGCATTCCAAGGTCCCCGGCAACACTCGAGGTGATCTGATATCTCTGGCTACCGAAGCGGACCGTACGTTATATTTCGATTTTCTACCGATTAACATCGGTACAATAAATGGATTTGCGGCAAAGTTCCAGCTCTATACTGTACCCGGGCAAGTTTATTACAATGCCACTCGTAAGCTGGTGCTCCGGGGAGTCGATGGAGTCGTTTTTGTGGCTGACAGCCAGCAAGACAAGATGGATGAAAACATCGAATCATTAGCCAACCTCGAAGATAATCTAGTCGAGTATGGGTATGATTTAAAATCCTTGCCAATGGTGATTCAGTACAATAAGGCTGATTTGCCCGGAATCCTGTCAGTCGAACAGCTCAATGCCCAACTCAATAAGCAGGGCAGGCCGTTTTTTCAAGCTTCGGCCACTATTGGAAACGGTGTCTTTGATACTCTCAAAATGATTATCAAGCTGGTACTGGACAAAGCCAAGAACGCCAAACCTGGCACACCAACGTCTAGCACACCTGAGAGAAAAGACACACCAAAGGCTGTTCAGCCCGTTGATCCGCAACCGGCCCAACCGTCTCCGCCACCTGACGTACAGACCAAGACAGCTGTTGCTACCGAATTACCGAAGACGGTTTCTCCACCCAAGCCTGTGATGCCGAGTCCATCACCGCCGGTATCCGAACCGACGTCTAAAGAAGTGGTACAGTTAGAGAGCGAGTCACAAGCTCCTTCTCAGTATCGGCCTTATCCGGGAAGTACGCAGGTATCAACGAAAGAGAACAAGATATCGGCGACTGCTTTTTCGCCGACGCCAGCGCCTGGGGTTGGCGAAAACATAGAACGAAACGCCCTGCAAGCAAATGGCGATTCGGATCAGAATACGACACCGGGACGTGTGCCGGCTATGGCGCCTTCGTTGAGACGTAGATCCGAAAAGAAGAAACGTGGTTTCTTCAAGCGCTTATTTGGCATTAAGTAGTCGCGAAGGAGGCATGGATGACTGACGATAGCCTGATCCTCTATGAAGAGGAAACTAAACAGATCGATATTTTAATCTCGAAGATGCTCAAAGCTGCCGAGGCGAAATGTGGTCTGTTAGTGGACAAGGATGGCCACTTGATTACGAGGCAGGGATTCACCAGTACGTTGGATACTACAGCTTTGGCTGCTCTACTGGCTGGCTCATTTGCTTCTACCAAGGAAATAGCCAAGCTGGTCGGTGAGCCCGAGTTTTCGGTTTTGTTTCATCAGGGGAAAAAAGATCACATCCACATGTCGCTGGTCGGTGAACGGTCTATTCTGGTTGTAATTTTCGATGACCGAACGACTATTGGCATGGTGCGATTGTATGCCAAGGAAACTGCCGTCGAACTTGGCAAGGTGTTCGACAAGGTTACTGATGATTCCCGTGACAAGACTCAGGTTGGCGTTTCAAGCGATTTTGCTGAAGAAGCCCAGGACAGGCTCGACGATATCTTTCAGGACTGAGACTCATGTCTGTTCTGTCACCTTCGCATCGCTGATTGAAACAGTGATTTGCAGACAATAGGAACCGGGTAAGGGAGTATGGCAACAGATCTTGGGGCAATGCTGGTCAAAGCCGGAAAGATTACGCCGGAGCAAGCTGAGGCGGCTGAGACCACTGCCGATAAACAGAATCTCAAATTCGAAACGGCTCTTGTGCAAGTCGGGGCGTTCGAATCCGAAGATGATGTTTCCAGTATTATTGGTAAGCAGCTCAAGATTGGAACGCTTCGTCTTGAGGATATTGAGCTTAATCCCGAAGTCGTTATGCTCATTTCGGTCGATATTGCCCGTAAGTTCAAGGTCATTGCCGTCTCCAAGTTGAACAAGACTTTGCTCGTTGCTATCAGTGACCCCAACAATATCTATGTCCTCGATGCCCTTAAGTTTATTACCGGGTGTAATGTTCAGCCGGTGATTTCACCTGAGTCGGCAATTGAAAAAGCCATCGACTTCTATTACACGGACACAGGTGGTCTTTCAGAAATTGTTAAGGGGTTGGAGGATGAGGATGACCTTGAGGTCGTTTCGGTGGAGGATTTGCCTGACGAAAGCGACTTGATGTCGGCCATTCAGGATAAGCCACTCGTTAAATTGGTGGATTCCATTATTGCCGACGCTATTCGCATTGGAGCTTCCGATATCCATTTAGAGATGTACGAAAAGCGTATTCGCGTCCGTTATCGTATTGACGGTGATTTAAGGGAAATGGCGCCACTTCCGTTTAAGTATCGAGCAGCCATTGTATCCCGAGTGAAAATTATGGCCGACCTTGACATTTCCGAGCGCCGTTTACCGCAGGACGGGCGTATCAAACTGAAGATTTCAGGGCGTACTGTCGACCTGCGTGTTTCGATTTTGCCGACGATATTTGGCGAGAAAGTGGTCATGCGTATTTTAGACCCGAATGCCCTCATGGTTGATATGACCAAGCTCGGATTCCGTGAGGACGACTTGAGCAAGTTCTCTAGTGCTATCCATCTGCCTTTTGGAATTATCCTGGTGACTGGTCCAACCGGTTCCGGTAAGACTACGACGTTGTATTCGGCCCTTAAGCAGATCAACACGGTAGATATCAATATCATGTCGGCTGAGGATCCGGTCGAGTTCAACTTCGACGGCATCAACCAGGTGGCAGTGAAAACAAGTATTGGGATGACTTTTGCCGCCGCGCTAAGGTCCTTCCTGCGTCAGGATCCGGACGTCATCATGGTAGGTGAGATTCGAGACGCGGAGACGGCTGAGATTGCGATTCGAGCGGCTTTGACCGGTCACCTCGTTTTTTCCACGCTGCATACCAACGATGCCCCCTCGTCAATCAACCGCCTGATCGATATGGACGTACCCTTCTACCTGGTGGCTTCAGCTACCAAGCTGATCATGGCTCAGCGTATGTGCCGTAAAATTTGTTCTTCGTGCAAGGAAGAAGTGAACCTGACGGCCGAGCAGGTCGATAGTCTGGGGGTGCTGCCTAAGGATCTGATGTGCAACATCCGTGCTTTCCGCGGAAAGGGCTGTCGCGCTTGTGGTGAAACCGGCAAATCCGGTCGAACCGGTATCTTCGAAGTAATGCCGATTACACCTGCCATTGAAGCTCTTATATTATCCAAGGCGACTGACACTGAGATTCGAAAAACGGCTTTGGAAGAAGGGATGTACAGCCTTCGGATGTGCGCTGTGGAGATGATGAAAGCCGGTATTATTAGCCTTGATGAGGTTCTCGCTGTGTCGTTCGGCGCATAATTATTTTTCGTACCTCGAAATCTTCTTGTCTACCAATTAGTTATCATCAAGCCCAAGTGGCTTTTTGGTCAAGGATTGGTTCCAATAACCGATAATACCAAATAGTACCAAACCTGATACCATATGACCGAATAACGGTTGGGAGATGTTGATGATATCACTTCGCGAGTTATTGGAACAAATGGTGAAAATGGGAGCCTCTGATTTGCATCTAACTATCGGTGCTCCTCCGGTTGTGCGCGTTGATGGTAAGCTTCAGCGATTGGCTGGTGACATATTGACGCCCGAAGTCACAAAAAAGCTGTGTTACTCCATGCTGAGCGAAAAACAGAAACTCAAGTTCGAACAGAACAATGAACTTGATTTTTCATTCGGCATCGAGTCGATGAGTAGGTTCCGGTGTAATGTATTCATGCAGCGTGGAAACGTGGCGGTCGCACTCAGACAAATCCCATACAAGATCATGACCTTTGAAGAACTTTGTCTCCCTAAGGTTATCTCAGGGTTTGCCACCCTTCCTCGCGGACTGGTTCTTGTGACGGGTCCAACCGGTTCTGGCAAATCGACGACTCTGGCCGCCCTTATTGATAAGATTAACAAGGAACGACCGGTCCACATAATCACGGTGGAAGACCCTATCGAGTACTTGCACCGGCACCAGATGGCCCTGATCAACCAGCGTGAGGTATACGCCGATACGAGTTCATTTGCTTCGGCGCTCAAGTATGCCCTCCGCGAGGATCCTGACGTGGTGCTGGTGGGTGAGATGCGAGATTTGGAAACCATCGAGTCAGCCATATCGATTTCGGAGACCGGGCATTTGGCTTTTGCTACGTTGCATACAAACTCTGCCGTTGAATCTATCAACCGCATTGTCGATTCGTTCCCAAGTAATCAACAGGAACAGGTACGCGTAGCACTGTCATTTACGTTGCAGGCTATCGTCTCTCAGACACTGATCCCTCGTATTGGCGGCGGTCGCGTCGTGGCGCTGGAAGTGCTGGTGGTGACACCGGCTATCCGGGCACTCATCCGGGATGACAAAGTTCACCAGATGTACTCGATGATCCAGTCGGGGCAGAAGTACGGCATGAAGACCATGAATCAATCCTTGGCGGAGCTGTACCAATCGGGGAAAATTGCGATCAATGATGCTATGAACTATAGCCAGAATACTGAGGAACTGGGGGAGATGTTATCACGTCAGAAAACCCCGGCGTTCTCATGACATACCTAAGCTTAGAGGATATTTCTAATGCCAGATTTTGAGTATAAGGGCAAGACCCTCGCCGGAGCTGCAGTTTCCGGAAAGCTGAAAGCCAAGACTCGGGAAGATGTCGAGCGTGTTCTCAGACAGAACCGAATCCTGGTGTCGTCGATTGCTAAAAGGTCGCCGGAGATATCTATCAAATTTGGTACCGGCATCAAGAAAATCGACATATCGCGGTTCACTCGCCAGTTCGCAACCATGATTGGCGCTGGTTTACCAATGGTCCAGTGTCTCGACATCCTGGCAAGCCAGACCGAGAACAAGAATATGGCAACCGTAGTGAAGGAAATCAAGGAGGGCGTTTCCGGTGGCGCCACACTTTCTGAGTCCATGTCCCGACACCCCAAGGTGTTTGATCAATTGTACACCAACATGGTGGAGGCTGGTGAAATCGGTGGTGCTCTGGATGCCATTCTGGTCAGACTTGCCGACTACCGGGAAAAAGCCGACAAGCTAGTTCGTAAAGTTAAAGGCGCTATGGTCTATCCTTCAGTCGTTGCATTTGTGGCGGCCGCCGTTACTATCGGGATGTTGACATTTATCGTACCTGTCTTCGCAAAAATGTTTGGCGGACTCAATGCTGAATTGCCTATGCCAACACAGGTTATTCTCTTAATATCGAACTTCCTACAGGACAATTTCCTGTACCTCATGGCAGGCACCATTGGTTTGGTCGTAGGACTACTATACTGGAAGAAGACTTCGTCTGGTGAGCTGGCCTGGGACAAGGCTCTGCTTCATATGCCAGTGCTCGGGAACTTGGTCAGAAAATCTGCTGTGGCTCGCTTCACCCGTACCCTGGGTACTTTACTATCCTCAGGTGTTTCGATTCTCGACGCTCTGGAGATTACCGCCAAGACTGCCGGAAACAGGGTGATTTCTATGGCCATTAACAAGTCAGTTTTGGCCATTGCCGAGGGTGATACTATTACCGCCCCGCTCAAAGACTCCGGTGTCTTTCCCCCGATGGTTACGCAGATGATCTCGGTGGGCGAAAAGACAGGTGGCTTGGATGAGATGCTCGCTAAAATTGCCGACTTCTATGACGAAGAGGTTGATGATGCCGTCTCAGCTTTGACTTCAGTTATTGAGCCGATCATAATTGTATTTATGGGTGTGGTTATTGGTGGCATCATGATCGCCATGTATCTGCCGATGTTCGACATTATCGGTAAGATATAACAACTGCTGGTCCGCTTTGGCGGGTGGCATAAACAAATACTAAGGACGGTGCGCTCTGCGCACCGTTCACTTTATGGAACACATACCGATTCACAACCGGCTGGCTTGGTTTATTCCGGTCCGGCTAGCCACCTACGTGATCTTGTTCGCAGCCGTGGTTTTGTGGATGGGGTATCCCGGCTTTCTACGCCTGCCGTTCATTCTTTACTCGATCCTTGCACTGTCGCTCACATTACTATTAGCCTTCGATCGACGACGGAGTATGCCCAATCTGGCGTCGGTGGTGACCATCCTGCATTTTATATTCGAGGTAATAGTGGAGTCAGGGATCGTTTACGCGACGGGGAACATCAATTCTCCTTTCTCGGTGTTATTCATACTGACGATAGCCTCGGCTGCATTGGTTTACCGATTGGTTGGAACTTTGGTGATGGCATCTGTCGTTTCGTTCGCCTATGCAGTGCTTATCTGGTTGGGACTGAGTTCTACCAATAGCACCGGGCTATCGGGGAGTGCTCTCAGGATTATCTTCGATGTTCAGGACGAAGTGTTTTATTCTATCTTCCTGCACATTCTCATATTCTATCTGGCTGCGTTTATCACTGGCTATCTGGCTCAACGTCTGCGCTATCAGGACCTGAAGTTAGCTGATGCGTCGATAGCGTTGCGGAAGGCAAGACTGGAGACCGACGATATTTTGCGGCATCTCAATTCAGGTCTACTGACTATTGATCCGTACGGTTGTATTGTGTTTTTCAATCGAAGTGCAGAGACTATTCTCGGTTACGATGAAGTGGCAGTGAGTGGGTTGTCGTGTACCGATGTTTTCAATGAGAGAATGCCCAATCTGGCCAGTTGTCTTATGGATGCTATCCACCAGCGAGTTCCCCAGATGCGACGAGAGATAGAGATCATTGATGGTGACGACAAGAAAGTGCCTCTGGGGCTGTCGATTTCACTTCTGACTAATGAGGATCGTGCTCTCAGAGGAGTGATTGCCATCTTTTCTGACCTGACCGAGGCTAAGCTTCTGGAGGCTAAGGTGCGTGCCGGCGATCGATTGGCGGCCGTAGGTGAGATGTCAGCTTCGATAGCACATGAGATTCGAAACCCGCTGGCGGCTATCTCTGGTTCGGTCGAAGTGCTCAAGAGTGACCTGGAACTAACGGGACAAAATCTGCGCCTGATGGACCTGATCGTCAAGGAATCACATCGACTCAGTAGGATCCTCAGCGAATTTCTCAATTATGCCCGGATCGAGCGGGCAGCCTACAACAAAGTAGATCTCTGTCGGGTCATTGGGGACACCATTCAGGTGCTCCGCCATCACTCGTCCTTCCATGACAAGATAGAGGTTAGTTTCGAGTCAGGGAATCCGATCCTGTACGTCGTAGGGGACGAAGATCTCTTCAAACAACTACTGCTCAACCTAGCCGTGAATGCCTGCGATGCTCTGGGTGTGGACGGGGGGCATCTGGTGTTTAGTCTGTACGCCAACAACGATGAGGGGTCTGCCACGCTCCGCGTGGAAGATGATGGCGAGGGTCTCTCAGCCGACCAGGCAAAGCATATCTACGAACCTTTCTATTCGACCAAGAAACTGGGTACTGGTCTTGGTCTGGCCATCGTTCACCGGATATGCTCAGCCCTGAAATTGGGCCTCGGGATGGATTCGCTCCCCGGTGAAGGCACTACTTTCAGCATTGTTTTTCGTCTCTTTCAATCTCCAATCAAATCAGCAGTCGCTGGCATACCGGAGGAATTGGAAACGACCCGTTTCTGATTCTGTCTGATTGACACCTTTTGGGGTTGATTTTCCAGCCATACAGTGTATTTTTGTTGTCTGAGTACACTATTGTTGGGAGAGCTTATGTTGTTGTCCAGAATTGTTTTTGTTTCTGCAGTTTGTTTGTTGCTCTGTGCCGGTTGCAAGAGAGTTGTGGTATCTTCTCATAATATTGATCGCTATCAGCATGTTGTTGTCCGGGCAGACTCATCGTATTCGCTAACTATGCCGGAAGTATATGAAATGCTGTTAAACAGCCAGGAGATTCCTCTCGGAGGTACACTCGAACGTTCACAGGTGAAGAGATTCCTCGACAGTGTGGTATGCGAGTCGCTGACTGGTATAGCAGGCAACGAATTGATACTGGAAGACTATTACAATGTTTACAGAACATTTCGCAGGCCATATCACGACCTACTGATCAAGGAATGGGTCAGAGAAGTGATATATGATCGGATCGAGTTGGACTCTGTGGAAGTAGCCGAATACTATCAGAATCATCCCGATCTATTCTCCCTTGAAGAGAAAGTCCTGCTTCACCATATTCTGACATCCAGTCAGGGATTGAAGTATGATTCAGATTCGCTGTACTATCGTAGCTTGTCCCCCGAGAAACTGGAGGAGGAGACAGAGGCTGCCAGTTGGCGCTTACACAGATTACTGGATTTCGGGGAGAAATTCGAGGATGTAGCTCGTGGATACTCTCATGACAATGAGGCGATTGTATATAGAGGCCGGAAAGGATGGACTCGCCGTGGTACATACAAGCATCCCTTTGATTCGGTAGCCTTTGCGCTCAGCACCGGTGAATATTCGAAGCCATATCGCGATGAAGACGGGTGGCATATTGTGTACGTAGAGGAGTACCAGGCCGAGGGATTGCCTGATTTTGATTCTCTACAATATGGTATGGCATATGGTAGGCTAATGGCTGAGCGGGCCAATGCTCTGGCTCGACCTCTCGTCGATTCGTTGTCGAGGGAGATCAATCTTGAATACCATGAAGCAGTCCTCGATACTAACGTGTACTTTGTTGATCGTTGGCAATGGGCGGCGATTCTAAACGGTATCGACACCATCGACTTCAATGACATCAGGTCATGGGAAGAGAGTACTCGCAAGAGGTATCAGGTAGATAATTCGACGGTTGAAATGAAAAAAGAAATCATTGGGCGACTGGCCAAGCATTTTGTTGCTATCCAGGCAGCTCGTGAAAGCGGAGTTGATACCCTGCCTCATGTCCGCAGTGAAGAGTCCAAGTTGCGACATTCTCGGTGCAAGGGCATTGTTAGAAAGGGCTGGATCGATCCCGGCTGGATAGCGAGTGAAGCTCTTGTTGAGGAATACTTCCAGAAGCATCACAAGGAGTTTGTGCCTGAGAAGCCGCTGGTAGTTCAGCATATCATTGTCGAGGATTCCATTATTGGCGAGTTTGTCAGAGACCAGGCAATGGCTGGCATCGATTTCTTGCAGTTGGCAGAGGAGTTCTATCCGGGTGAAGAGAGCATCAGGCGGGACCTTGCCAATTTGGGTAGGATTGGCTCAGGTGATGTTTCCCCTGAGTTCTTCCGGGTCGGTATGATCACGCGTGTGGGTGATGTGAGTCATCCGGTCAAAACAGAGTATGGCTACCATGTAATCAAAGTTCTTGATCGTTTCGATGAACCTGATGTGAACCAGGCCCGATCGAAGATATCTACCCTGCTGAAGAAACAGCACGCAGAAGAAGTATTCCTGAATTACCGTGATGATCTCTATCGGCGTTATCGGGTCAAGTTTAGCGATGTGTATCCAGTGCATCTCAAGCCGGTAGAATATCGCATCCAGTGATTATGGGTGAGATTGATACGGACTCAGCCCAGATATCTTTCGGCCAGGAGTTGATCCGCAAAGCCACTCACATGGGGGCTTTGATCATTCCCGGAGCATACTACGGTCTGTCGTTGAGTAAGTCTCAAATGCTTGCCTTTCTTATACCGGCTACGGTGCTCATGATCATCATCGATATTTCCAGGCTCCGCAACTGGGGGTTCTGGCACGCATTTGCGTCGAAGATAGGGTCGAAGATGATCCGTGCCCACGAGCACGCCGGTGATTTTACCGGGGCTACTTATATCTTGCTGGCAGTATGTTTGACCGTAACCTTGTTTTCAAAACCAATAGCAATCGCCGCGTTGACTTTTATCATTGTTGGGGATACTCTGGCGGCTTTGATTGGACGTCGGTTTGGTCGTCACCGGTTTGGTGGGAAATCGCTGGAAGGGTCTGGCGCTTGTTTGGTCAGTACGGTTGGGGTGTCTCTAATCATCCCCGGCCTGGCTTTTGAAGCTGGGATAGCCGGTGCTGTCGTGGCAACTGTCGTGGAGGCCTTACCTCTGGGTATTGATGACAATCTGACCGTCCCACTGCTGTCGGGACTAACGATGACTCTAATGGTTAGCCTGTTGTCTTAATTCCTGCGGCGCCTAAGCTTTTGTCGCAGTGAGTGTTGTGATGTTACATAATCTCATTGGGGCAGCCGGTATGGTCTCCGATGCAATAACCCAGTTGTCTTTGGGGATTTTTTTTTGTTTTAGCTTGCCTGTGTTCGCTCTTTCTGTGTATAATAGATGAGGAGGATGTATAGTCCAGAACTCCATTGGATCGGAGGGTTTCTGTATGTCCATAGGTACGGTGAAGTACTTTAATGATCTCACAGGTTGGGGAATCATCGCCAGTGATGACGTATGTGATGATGTCTACGTTCACCACACGGCAATCAACATGGATGGATTCAAGACCTTGAGAGAGGGACAACGCGTGATGTTCGAACTGGCTCAAGCGGGCGCAGGCTTCCGAGCTGACAATGTGTCGCTTGAGCAGTAGTTGAGGGGGATTCAGATCTCCAAAAGGTCGCCCGTCCAGGGCGGCCTTTTCTATTGCACTCCGGTTGATTGGCTCCTTCCGATTCCGATCCCAATTGTTGACGCCAAGGGTAATCGATACAGCGATCAAGAGTCCCGACGACATTTCAGAGCCGGGCGCGGAATTGGCTATAGACCGACAAATCGCATACAGGGTCAAGCCTCGTTCCGTTGTCGTTCTCCTCGGACGATGAGAACAGGTGGGACAGGCTATACGTGCGGTTTTGGACAATTGTCCAAAATGCGAGTCGATGTTAGGGCTGTCAGGGGCACTGTCAATTAAGGTTGCGAGCCACCACTCGTATGTTGAGATGTATCCCTGCTCATTATGGATTCAATCTCTGGAACTTCTTTCATCGATACAAATATCGGATGCAATACGATATGCCAGCTGGACAGATCTGAGGGCATTGATAAAAGGGTCTTTATTTCAGCGGCGGCGAGTACAGGTTTTTCAATCATCAGGTAGATAATGGCCAGATTGAGCTTCCACATACTCCCGGTTAGTGCATCCCTTTCAATGGGGCCTAATTCGAGCGCTCGTTTACCTTCCCGGATGGCCGCATCGGTTTGTCCGCTGCCAGCATAGGCAACTCCCAACATGCTGCGAAAGGATGGGTCGGCTGGTTGCTGTCGGACCCATTCCTCCAATACTACTCGACTGGAGTCATAGTAGGATCGCGATACTTCAGGATCACCGAGCCAGTGGTAGATTTCACCAAGTTGTAGGTAGAGATAGGCACTGTCGTTTGTGAAATAGTCAGTGTCCCTGGATTCTGTGAGCAGTTGTAATGCTCGGTCGTAGTGGCGACCCATGATACATAGGGTGACCGTAACATCAATAAGTTCAGGGGCTTGTTCGGGAGTATTACCTATGCCGGCATACTCCAGCGCTTGATCCAATCGACCAAATCCGTTTGCAAGGATTCTGGCTTTTAGTGCACGTGCACCTGGATTGGTGGAGTCGAGAGCAATCAATTTCTCAACTGTCGTTAGCGCGCTGTCGAATTCGTGTGTCAGGACATACGTCTGTGTCAAATTCCTCAATTTTATTCGATTGCGAGGGTCGGAGACAATGGCTCGCCTGAAGTCTCCGATAGCCTCATCCCACCTGCCTTGTCGCCGCTTCACTGAGCCAATAGCAAACATAAGATCGCTGCTGTTGGGTTGGAGTCTTATGGCCAATTCGTACTGTTCCAGGGCGCGAGTGTAGTCGAGATACCCGCGGTAATGGTACCTCCCCATAGCCAGGTATGCCTCGCCCAGGTTCGGAGCAAGCTCCAAAGCCTGCTCCGCAGCCTCCTTCGACAGCGCCAGACGTTCATCGGTTCGGTCAATATACCACCAGTAGATCAGCGAATGTGTTCTGGAGAGCATGGCCCATGCGGAGGCAAAAGAGGTATCGATAGCGATAGCTGATTCGAACAACTGCTGCGCCTTCAGCCAGTTCCGATCCTTGAAGAGATCTTGCCCACGCAGATAGTATGTGTAAGCTTCGGTGTTGTTCGTTGGTTGCTGGTCAAGAGATTGGTCCTCAGAATCCAGCAGAGTTACATTCATGGCGTGAGACACTTTCCGGGCGATATCAGATTGAACAGCGAAGATGTCAGCCAGAATCTCATCATAGGATTCAGCCCACACTGCGATTGCATCTTGTACTCGGCTAAGTGTCGTAGTCACCCGAACTCTGCTTACCGCGGATCTCTTGTCCCAGTGAATAGCGCCCTCAAGGATGTAATCACTGCCAAGCTCATCGGCAATCTGTCGATGAGATTTTCCGCTACCCTTGTATTGGGCTGTACTTGATCTTGAAATTACACCTAGCCCGCTCAGTTTGGTGAGCTGCGTAGTTATCTCGTCCGCAATCCCAGTGGCAAAGAAATCATCGCCTTGATCACCCAGATTCTCAAATGGCAGTACAGCAATCATCTCATTACGATCCGAGTCGGTCTCGGCCAACTGGAAGGGTAGCATATTGGTCATCAGTGCAACCCCAAGTAGGACAACTGCTGCAATCAACAAGATAGTAGACAAGCCAACTCGCCGACCGCCTCGAACACTGGTAGCTGGTACTTCCGGAATAACTACTAGTCGTCGCAGGTCGGAGAGCGCTTCCGTAGCGGATTGGTAACGCTTGTCTAAATCCTTAGTCATGAGCTTGCCAACAATTTGCTCAAGATCGGTGGAGACGTCTTTCCGTTTGGCTGACAGTGGTTCGGCCTCGTCGTTAACAACGGAATAGATGATGGCGGCCATATATTCGCCTGTGAACGGCAGGCAACCGGCGACTAGCTCGTAGAGTACAACACCGAAGGAGAACAAGTCAGATCGATGGTCAACTTCTGATCCCTGCGCCTGCTCCGGTGACATATAGGAAACCGTACCGAGGATCGTACCGGCCTGAGTCAGGTCTACATTCTCTTTCTCCCGGGCTAAACCGAAATCGAATATCTTGATTCTACCACTGTCATCAACGAGGATGTTATCTGATTTGATATCCCTATGTACTATGCCTGCTTCGTGGGCTTTTTCCAGACCCTCGGCAACGTCTACGCCAATACGAACAATATCTGATTCACTCAACTTCTGATCTTGAAGAAGGTCTTTTAGTGGCGTCCCATCGAAGTACTCCATGGCAATGTAGGGTCTGCCCTGAAACTCAGCGAAGTCAAAGACTGTTATAATATTGGGGTGGTTCACGGCGGCCGCAGCCTGGGCTTCACGAAGGAAGCGATCGCGGAATTCGGAGTCACCTGAATAGTTCGGCGGAAGGAACTTTAGAGCGATCTGACGTCGAAGCTTGGTATCTTTGGCCAGGTAAACTTCACCCATGCCACCGGCACCAATTTTCTCAATAATAGTGTAATCTGCTATCTGTGTGCCAGGCAGCAATACTACAGGAGAATTGCTATCGTCGTCGTCACGGCTCGAATCATGGCTCATCAGC
Source organism: Candidatus Zixiibacteriota bacterium (assembly GCA_019038695.1). Taxonomy (NCBI): domain Bacteria; kingdom Pseudomonadati; phylum Candidatus Zixiibacteriota; species Candidatus Zixiibacteriota bacterium. The sequence continues at coordinate 21,741 of JAHOYZ010000026.1, read as the reverse complement.
ATTGTCTTTCGTCAACCGGTCTTCAGCATATTGGTTGGCAAAAAGATACTTCGAGTGCTGAATAAGTACAATACTTTTTGACGGGACTTTGTCCAACAGGGATGGAAAAAAGGGCCACCGACCTGAACGGAAGGTGGCCCAACAGTGGAAACGTTGTGTAAGCTGTTTTCCTAATAGCACGGCGCTGGCTCAGGACCTCCCGTGAATAAGTACGCAACCAGATGGGTCAAGTCAGCTATATTGATATCGCCATCGCCGTTTACGTCAGCTTCATCCAGGCACTCAGGAGTCGGACCTCCAGTGAACAAATAGGCCACCAGGTAGGTCAGATCAGCAATGTTGATTTCATCGGACGGATCGTTGTCGATATTGCCGGTAATATCGATACAGCATTTGTCATTTCCCCCGGACGGGAAAAAGCCGGAATATGCGGCGTAGTTGTCTGAACTCGAATGGCCAACCGCTGTCTGGACAACGGTACCGCTGAGACTGTAACTTGCGGTTGCGGCAGATGTCCCACCTCCGGATATTACCTGCCAGTTGATCTGCTCGCCCGCCTTTGAGGAGGGTTGTTCTACGGTCGTAGAGGCTGGCGAAGAAGTTGATTCTTTACCGCCAGTGACGGTTCCGGACATGGCCAGCAGCACCACTACAACCAGGCCGATTACCTTTAGTCTATAGTCATTCATTTCATCCTCCTCGGCTTATTGACTGATGGCCAGATCCTGGCCGTTGTTATCAGTTCCGTTCCTGGTAGCCAGAATTGTCTCCATCATGGCTTCCATTTGAGTCAGGCGCATCTCCAACTGTTCGATACGGAGGTCTTTGTCTTTGAGTTCCGTAGCCAACAACTGCTGCTCCTGTATTGACTGCTGTAGCTCCGTGGCCAACAATTGCTGCTCTTGCATCTTCTGGTTCAGTTCCTTAATTGCAGCCAGGGCGATTCCTGACAGGTCAAGTGAAGCGAGCGATTCGTCATCGGTTCCTACGCCGAACAGATGGTTGAACTCTTCGGCTGATGGGCTGACATGGACTGTGCTACCGTTAGGCTCCTCAGTCCAGCGTTCAATTGGTAGTTGATCCAATAGACCCAACACCTTATGGCCATCCACCGGGGTCCGCTGTCCTCGGGATTTGGGGGGTGTAAAGTTAGTCCAAACACCTCCGGTGGTCAGGGAAGCACCGGTGTTTGTCTGAATCAGCTTCGTGCCGTCTGTTGCCGTTGCCAAACCGCCCACGTTGGTGATATACATGCCACCTTGGGCACGGATTACCATCTGGCCAATACCGTTTGACATTACCGAATCTGACTCTGTAGACGAGTGCACAGCTGACAGCACTGTTGACCCATCATGATTTGCCTTAGCTCCGAACCCAGTGGCAAGAGATAGGTTCCCCCGGGCTCGGGCATGCCAACCCGAAACCACGCCGGAGCGACCACCCGTTGCATGATTGTCGGAACCGCCGCCGACAAATGCAACGGGGCCGGCCAGGTTCCCATTACCTCCACAAACAGTACCATAGCTGGCAGTAACGAAGTTGCTGCTGCCGCCGGCAATAGTGGCCCCGGAGAGCCAGCCGCTGCCCGCCGTGTCTTTAATGGTATTGTCCTGTCCACCACCGATAAAACTGACTGTGGCGTAGTCAATCTTGTTTGACAAACCACCCCCAATCACACAAATAGTACCGTGGCAGGTATCCATATATCCGCCCGCAATGACCGAATACGAACTATCAACCAAGTTGGCCACGCCGCCACCAACTGTTGTATATCGCTTGGTGGCCGTGTTGCTGTAACCACCACCCACAACACTGGCCTTTCCAGATGCCGTATTGTTGGCACCACCGCTAATCGTGGAAATGCGGGCTGAAGCCACATTGTTGTATCCGCCGCTGACCGTCGATGAGTCCCCGCTGGCCGTGTTGCCAAACCCGAACACGACCGACCAGGTGGGGTCATCTTTGGCCGCGCCCCAGTTACAACCTTCACCAACAGCGATCTGACCGTTGCTGATAATATTGCCGCTTGCCGAGAAGAACAGGTTAGTGTCAGCTCCGCCATTCTCCATGGCGTACAGCCCAGCATCCGTTAACACGAAACTGGGCGAGGAGGCTTTGTTCGGTTGACTGAGAATAATCTCGGAACGGTTATCATTATACTTGATCTCAACGGCCGGGTCTCCCGGATTGTCTTTCGAGAAAACAGTGATGCCATCAGCAGAAACGCTCACCGACATCTGCGAAACTTTAAGACCGTCATCGTAGTAGTAGCTGGAACCAGTCGAGCTGTGCTCAGCCATATCGCCGTCAGAATTACTCTGGACGAGACTGCCGGCATTATCCAAAACCGCCAGTGTTTCCGCGGTCGCAGGATCGAATATCAAAACACCCTTTTCGGATATGGCCATTATTGGTACCGAAAGTTCGAACCCTCCCTTGGACACTTGATTGAAAACTAACTCAGCCCCATCGGTCGTGCGGGTAATCCTGACTAGCTCGTCAGCAGGATTATCGGAATCGTTCATTATGAACCCATCCTTAGTCAGTGATACCACATTCTCCATCGCACGTGTGGAAGTCTCGGCGCTGACATTCATACCGCCAGAACTGAATACTGTCTCCTCATCGCCCCCGGGTCCTCTGACCACAAAAAGGGCCGAGTTGTTGTCCCCATTGGTGTTGAAGTTCACAACCTCGTAGCCGTCTCCATTGGTGGCTGACAGGATCGTCCCACTGGAAGAATTAAAATAAATACTGTCAGAACCAGATCCAGCAATAGTAAGACTAGCCACTGCCTTGGCTGAAGAGGAGAGTTTCATCGAACCGAATAGTTCCCCCGCAGTTGATTGGTCAACGGTGCTGACTCGCATGGAATAAGCTGAGGATACCAGCCTCGTACGTGGTGATAACTCAGCATCGGCTCCAACTGTGATTCCAAGCCACCGGTCCGGACCAGCAAAAACCAGATCGCCTATTGATCCCTTAACTTCCTGACCCAAAATATGATCAAAGGCGCCATCATCGTTCGGAGTTATGGTTGATGTTTCCGTCCACAACTCAGTCCCATCACTGGCGGCATCATAAATAGCAAACTTAACCGACACCTCGGTGGTGACCGGATCACCGCTTCCATCCAGAAGGACGGCCTGGTAGTTAAGCAGTTGTGGCGCAGCCCCGCCAAGGATAGTCGATCCACACAGCATGAGGATCACTACAACGCTGATGATTAACTGTTTTTGCATGTTACTCTCCTTATGTTGTTATTCATATCATTAACCTCTGCCTATCGGTTGTTAGCCAGTTCCTGGCCGTTGTTGTCAGTTCCGGTTTTGGCAGCCAGAATTGTCTCCATCATGGCTTCCATTTGAGTCAGGCGCATCTCCAGTTGTTCGATACGGAGGTCTTTGTCTTTGAACTCCGTAGCCAACAACTGCTGCTCCTGGACCATGCGGTATAGCTCCTGGACTCCTACCAATGCAACGCCGGCAACATCAATGGCCGCAAGATTCTCGGTATTGCGAGTACCGTCTTTGGATAGAACACCCACATCAAACTGGGTGTGGAAGCCCTCAGCGTCGGGCCAGATGTGTCTCTCACCTGTATCATTGCATTCCCATTGTTCAACTGGGAGATCATTGATTCGTTTAAGCACGTCACTGCCATCCAGTCGTCCCATACTCTTATTGTATGCTTTACCGACACCCAGGGTCCATACGCCGCCTGTAGTAAGATAAGCACCATTGCCGTTTTCAGTATTCGTGCCAACATGAATGGGGTGATCAATAGTAGTCGAGCCATCATTGTCGCGATTGATCGCCAATGCCCCGGAGGAATCCGCTTCGAAGAACACTACTCGATATGCCTCCTCGACCAAGACTTCATTTCCAAATGCCATGCTGAACCGCGCTATGCCACCGATAGTATCGGCGAGCCCTCCAGGGATGCAAGAATAGGCAGAATTATGGTTGATGTAGTTGTCTTCACCGGATGGAATTGATGCTGCCCAGCCGGCAATGTAGTTTCGGAGACCACCTCCGATAACCCCGTATTGGTGCACGATTTTGTTTTCGGCACCGCCACCGATAAAGGATCTACGGCCGCAAGTAGTATTCTTGGATCCTCCAACAATGGCTGCATTATTGGGAGTCCCTTTTACGTCGACATACGTAGAACAACCTGATCCTCCAACAACGACAGAAGTTTGCCCGTCGGCGAAGTTCTTGAATCCGCCGAGCACGGCTGACGAATCACCAACGGCCTCGTTATCGACGCCCAGCACGTTGCACCAGTTACCATCATTTACAACGTTCTGGCCCATGGTCAGACTTCCCTGGCCATTAATACTGCCGTCGGCAGTAATTACCATCGTAGTCTCTGAACGGGTAGCATCATAGAAGTAAATACCATCTTCCTTGATCTCAACTCTACTGCCCGCCTTAGCTGGATTGGTAAGTATGATCACACCTTCAGCATCCGCCGTGGACAGCTCAATCAACGACTCGCCTGTGTTGTCCACAGCTTTCAAGACAGTATTGGTTGCCGGCTCGATGAGTACCGAGCTCGTTACGACCTTAGGGTCGAGCTTCGCGGCATCGCTGGCTGCGACCATGAAGGAAGCGCCGTTTGCGTCCGCAGCAAGGAGCAGCACGTCATCATTGTTTGCTTCGGTAGCCTTAAGTACTTCGCCGACCGCCGGGGCGATCCGCACGGTGCGGGTGATTCCCCTGCCCAGGGCGCAGGCGCTTACCTCAACCTGACCACCACAAGCCGCTGCATCTTCAGAGATGTTAACCAACTCATCGGCGGGATCGTCGGTTGAGAACACCGTGAACCCGTCCCGAGTCAGTGAGACCACATTCTCCATCGCACGTGTGGCAGTCTCGGCGCTGACATTCATACCGCCAGAACTGAATACTGTCTCCTCATCGCCCCCGGGTCCTCTGACCACAAAAAGGGCCGAGTTGTTGTCCCCATTGGTGTTGAAGTTCACAACCTCGTAGCCGTCTCCATTGGTGGCTGACAGGATCGTCCCACTGGAAGAATTAAAATAAATACTGTCAGAACCAGATCCAGCAATAGTAAGACTAGCCACTGCCTTGGCTGAAGAGGAGAGTTTCATCGAACCGAATAGTTCCCCCGCAGTTGATTGGTCAACGGTGCTGACTCGCATGGAATAAGCTGAGGATACCAGCCTCGTACGTGGTGATAACTCAGCATCGGCTCCAACTGTGATTCCAAGCCACCGGTCCGGACCAGCAAAAACCAGATCGCCTATTGATCCCTTAACTTCCTGACCCAGGATATGATCAAAGGCGCCATCATCGTTCGGAGTTATGGTTGATGTTTCCGTCCATAACTCAGTCCCATCACTGGCAGCGTCGTAGATGGCAAACTTAACCGACACTTCCGTTGTGACCGGATCGCCATTACCATCCAGGAGAACTGCCTGGTAGTTGAGGAGTTGCGGTGCCGCTCCGGCAAGGGCAGTCGATCCACACAACATGAGGATCGCTACTACGTTGATGATTAACAGTTTTTGCATGTTAATTCCCTTTCGTATTGGGTATGGAATTGCAAAGAGGATATTTCTGTCATTACTTACATTCGTCCTATCGGTCGTCTGCAACAAAACGACCACAGGTCGATATACCGGGATTACCCCGGGATACCGGAATCGTAATTCAATTTGGTGTTTTTCAACATCTTGGTGCTAACCTGCGATGTGATCTTCTCATATAGGAAGTACACAACTACACGCACCTGCTCTATTAAGTATACTCGGTATTTCCTCAATCGTCAACAACTATTACTTCGGATCTTTGATTTGGCGCCGCAAGAAAAGGCTCGTGACTCTTGACTTTATTGCGATTTATAAGTAATTTATCAATATCGTGTTTATCGTCAGGAAGCAGGACGGACAAACACAACGTAGATGATAGATACCATGATGTTAATAGTATAAGTCGTGTTTTGGCCAGAGCAGCGTATTAATCTCTGTCAACGATTACTGAGGTAGTCGGTATCGTAATGATGTCTAAGCATGCATAATAGATAAATATAGTTTTAAGAAGGAGGATACTTATGTCAAGGTTAAGGTATGTTATTGTGGTGATAGTGTGCTTGATGACCACCACCCTTATTCTTGCGGGGGCGGCGCCGCAATTACTCAACTACCAGGCGGTCCTTTTGGATGGAGATGGCAATCCGGTCACGACGGAAGTGTCGGTCAAATTTGCTATTTATGATGCCGCCAGCGGCCCTACGGAGCTGTGGTCTGAGACTGCGAACATTACTCCGAACAATGATGGTGCTTTTGATCATATCCTGGGCCAACAGGCCAAGGGACCGATCGACGACTCGGTCTTTGAGGGGTCGGACCGGTGGCTCGGAATCACAGTTGGAGCCGATGCAGAGTTGTCCCCTCGCACAAGACTGGTATCATCAGCCTATTCCATGCGAGTCAGCACAATCGACAACGCAGACGCTGGGGTTGTGCACGGTGGATTGGTCGTGGCTCCGACCGAAGAGGGGAGAGGCGATGACGCAACCTTAAATATTCAGGATTCAGAAGGGATCAACGTCATCACGATGGATGCCACAGGTGATACTCCTCTCCTGATTGTCAAGGGTCCGGGAGGTGACGACCTGACCCAGGTCTCAGGTGCAGGGGTCGATATCGTGACGTCAAGCGCAAAAGGTGTGAGCCGTGTACACATCGCCCAGGACGGAATATATTTTCTCAACGAGACCCTGAACGACACCAACATGGTGATCTATGCCGACGGCGATATCATGGGAAAGGGCAAGGTTACAATCGGTGGAGATCACGATGCCTCGGCCCAGTATGCCAACGTCTTCGGCTATGGTAATACAGTTTTGCAGGACTCGTCGTCTATTCTCGGGGGCTATGACAATATCGTCGATGGTCGCTCATCGGCTATAGGTGCCGGCCACGGCAATAGCATCACCGGGAATAACAGTTTTATTGGCGCCGGGAAGGATAACCACATCACTGGGGGGGCATCGGCCTTTATAGGGAGCGGCAACGTGCAGAAGGCCATGAGTACCCATTCCACAGTGGTTGGCGGTTACGGCAATGTGGCTGGCAGTTTCAGGTGTTTTATTGGGTGCGGGTCAGAAAACGTAGCCGGGGATTCTCTCGACCTCATGGGGTCGTACGGCAGCATCGTCGGCTGTGGTTACAATAACACCGCTATCGGCATATTGTCTTCGATCATCGGTGGCGAACTGAACACTGCTAGTCATGATCATGCTGTCTGTGCGGGAGGCTTCACCAACACAGCTGCCGGACAGGCATCGTTTGTTGGTAGTGGAAGCCATAACTACATCAGTTCGGACGGCTTTCATGGGGTCATATGCGGTGGCGAAGCCGACACCGTCTCAGATTGGTGGGCTACGGTTCTCGGAGGTAAGGGCAATGTGGCGAGTGGCCGCGCTTCTCTGGCTCACGGGTTCTACTGCCGGGCCGAGCAGGAGAACTCGTATGCCTTTGGTCGTTTTGCGCACTCCAAGCATATGGGAAGCATCGTATTCTCCGACGCGAGCCTGGACACGGTTGAATCAACAGGGTATAATCAATTCCTGATTCGCGCCGGCGGAGGAGTTGGCATCAATCTCAATGATCCCACCGAAGACATCGATATTAACGGCACAGCTCGGTTGAGAGGAATAGCCGCCGGCGCCGGTCAGCCGGTCCTGGTTGATGGCAATGGCGTTCTGTGGAAAGGCTCCTCCAGCGAAAGGTACAAGGACAACATTGAGACTTTGAGTATTGATGCTGAAGCCATCCTTAAGTTACGGCCGGTCAGTTTCCAATGGAAGAACGGAACAGATGACATCGGCCTGATCGCAGAAGAAGTTGCGACCCAGATACCGGAGCTTGTGTTTCTTGACAATGAAGGCAGACCGGAAGGTGTCAAATATGACAAGCTGGCCATTTACCTTCTTGATGTAGTCTCGGAGTTACGCTCACAAAACGCGCAATTGAGAGACAGTCAGACAACGACTAATGCGAAATTGGAGCAGTTGACAGAAATGGTTGAGATTCTCCTGGCGCAACAGGACGGAAACGATCACCCCGATCTGGCACTCGGGCAGTAGCTACAGATAACGGACAATTGGAGTTGAATAATATTATCTCTTAGTGACAGGTCTTAAATCAAAACGATTGAGTCGGAGTGAGAGTATATCTATAAGCTTCATCCGACACTATCATTTTCTATTTTGTTTTGGCGACTCCGGGTTGTACCAGTGGCTGCGTACTGTGCGGTGCTGCCAGTACGGTGACTCAGCGAATATGGGTGGCGTGACATTTTATGTGGGCTGCTTGAGGTTGCGATGGGGAAGAAGGGCGTTTGCCACTTAATGACTTACTGGGGGGCAGGTATCAGCTAAGTGCCGTTCTGGATGAACTTCTGACACCGTTTACAAACGCGGTTGAGGGCAGCATATAGTGAATCTCAGAAGTCATTCCCGCCAATTCAGAGACATAAATTCCGGATTACTTCTTAAAGATCTAAGATCAGGATCATTCATAACCCAATCACGGTGGGCAAATCCAGCTTTGACTGCTTCTTTTAGGCAGCTAATAGCCCGAGCCTGATCCCCTTCCAGCGCAAATAAGCATGCAACGTTGTATTGAATACCAGCGTCGGTAGGATCGGCATCGAGAGCTCTCTGTGCCCATTCTAAACCACTGACTGGCTTATCTAACCGATAATAAGCTACTGCACCGAATGTGATTGCTCGTGCATCATCTGGATGCAATTCGACATGTCTTTCTATGATGTGCAGAGCATTTACGTACGCAGTTCTTGCTTCTGCTTCCCTTCCCATGGAAGCATAAGTTTGGGCAAGAAAATACCTTGCCTCATGGTCGTCTCTGACCCGACATCCCTTCTCAAAGAGTTTTGCCGCAGAAGCGAACAACCCACGTTGAAAATGAGAACGAGCATTTAGATAGTACGCTTCAGGATTCTTTGGAGAAAGTTGACGAGCCTGTTTAAATGCAAGATCAGAATTCTCGTGATCTCCGAGTAACCAAAGTACAAAACCACGAGCTGCATGTGCGTCTCCCAGAGCAGGTGCCAATCTCAGAGCGTCCTGGCTGGCTTTATCAGCTCGATCCAAATTTGACTTCCTTGGGTCTCCGTAAAAATGAACAAGGAGAGAACAACAATGAGCCAGTAGAGCAAAACCATATGCAAAATTGGGATCGATATCTACTGCACTTTCCAGCATGCTGACTGCAAATTGTAGGCTCTTCTTACGTCGTTGATGAAAATACTGGCGGCCACGAAGGAAATAATCGTATGCCATGACGTTATTAGTAGGTGCCTGATCGACAGGCTTGCGAGCGTTACTTCCCAATACAATTTTCAGGGAATGTACGACGCTCTCGGCTATTTCGTCCTGAATATCAAATACATCACCGAGCATTCGATTATATTCCTTGGACCATATCTGATATCCGGATTGGGTTTCAACGAGTTGCACCGAAACTATTAGCCGTCCCTGGTTTATTCGAACACTTCCTTTCAGGACTATTTCAACATTGAGATCTCGCCCAAATGTACAAATATCTTCGGACGGGTTTTTTAATGAAAACGATTTACCCCGATCTGTTACCCGAAGTCCTTCTACGGATGCTAACGACACCAATATCTCTTCGGAGATGCCCTGACAGAAGTGTTCCCAGTGCGTTCCTCCTCCAATATTCATGAAAGGCAAAACAGCAATAGATGTTTGGCGTGAAACGGAAGACACATCCTTATGTCCAGTATTTGTCTGTATATCCCTCATAATGGCTATTAACTGGGAGCGAATTTGTACGATGGCAGCCGGTCTATTTTCGGGGCTGGGATCAATCATAGTCATTATGATTTTCTCCAATTCAGCAGGAACTCCAGACCGTACTTTGGAAATCGACGTGACTGTACCTTGCATAATAGCATTCATAGTAAGATTATCGGTGTGTTGTCTAAATGGGTGCTTCAATGTAAGCACCTCATAGAGTACGACACCAAGGGAAAATAGATCCGATCGCTCGTCAACTCGTAAACCTTTGAGCTGTTCGGGCGGCATATAAGCTGTCGTGCCTGTAATCGTCTGATCATCAGTGAACTGTGAAGTATGCTCGTCTTCCGATATTCCAAGGTCTATTATCTTGACTCGACCATTATGGTCAATAAGTATATTGGACGGTTTTAAATCTCCGTGAAGAATACGGTTTGCATGAGCTTCACTCAAACCGTCACATATTTGTATCGCCAGTGACAGGAAGGCTGGTACAGAAAGACCAGAGGGATAGACGCGCATGTTCAATGGTTCACCGTCTATAAACTCCTGCACAACGTATGGTCTATCATCAAAGTCTCCTATCTCATAGACAGTGACGATATTTGGATGGTTGAGTTTTGCGGCTGTGTAAGCCTCCGACTTAAATCTCTCCACCACTTTCGGGTCCGGCATCTCAGTGAATTTAAGAAATTTAATGGCTACTGATCGATCCAATTCAACATCATGAGCCAGATAAACTTCGCCTATACCACCTATCCCTAACCGTTCGGCCACGGTGTAGTTTGAGACTTTGGTTCCAGGAGCTATCAGCTTATATGTTTGGGTATCGTCTGCATTCGGAATGTTGCAATCGTTTTCCATATATGACCTCATAACTTGAACTGAAATCGATTAACTGAACTAGTATTCTATACGTGAAGAAGTAATCTAAGGTTCATATAACCATTTATGATTCCATCTGGTTGGGGTTATCCTGGCTTGATCGCCTTAAAGAACTGATGGAAACTGATATTGCTACCGCCAAGGCGAAGCTCATGACTCTAGTCGGACATTTCACTCTTGAAACCAGTATGATAGATGGTGTAAAGTATTTGCGGGCCACATCAAACGCGAAAATCGGTGGGCTGCTTGAGGTTGCGATGGGGAAGAAGGGCGATTTGCACTTAAGGAAATACTGGGGGGCCAGTATGAGCTTAAGCGACGATTCCATTGGACTATCCGGCCCCCTCGTTGTTGTCATGCTGGAGGCCGCATGACACAGCATCAATCAGAGATCGACGCTCAGATCGCTTCTATGGGCCTCAAACCTGATCGGAATTCGGAAGCGCCGCTCGAAGCAGTCTCTCGGACAGGGTCAACCAGAGAAAAGCCCCTCACGGCCGAGTTGAATCGCAAGATTCACAAAATCCTGCGATTCGATAAACTTGAGTCAGTTATAGGACGCGGAATTATCACATCTTATTACACATTTTCATGTGGTGATAGGTTTCCCCTTGACAAAGGGGCATTTTGTCACAGGACAAGAAACCTAATACGATTAGGAGATGAATTATGACAGACCTTTTAACCATCGACGGGGTAGCCGACCAACTTCTACTCAGCAAACAGACCGTGCGGAAATTGGTGAAGTCCGGCGAGCTGCCAGCGCGAATGTGCAGCCAGTCACTCCGGTTTCTTCCGGAGGATGTCACCGAATATCTAAATCGAGTGAAAATCAATGCCGGATGATACAACACAGTGGATAGGCAGAGGTCTTTGATACATAGATGAAAACGAACCCACCGCTCGGCGTCGTTAGTGCGTGTTTCCCCGTTCTTTTGTATGAACGCTGGGCGGTGGTGATTAAAACGGAAAGGGCAGGTTACGGATAACTAAGACAGAAGAACTTCACAAACAGTACCTTCAGTCTCTCAAAGAGACTGAGAGGCTTCGGTCGGAACTCGTTTTAAGTCAGTGCGCAGATCGGGAAGCGGCTGAGAAATTGGGCCAGGCCCACAAGGACGCGGCCAGGGAAGCCCGACGCGAACCCTTCAGGGTAGCTCTCGAATCAGCTCCCGACAGGTTGAACGGCTCACAAGCGGCAGAACTCTGTGACTTGTCACCCAAGATGTTCAAGTTTCACCTTCAGCGCGGTTCTATCATTGCCCAGGGTGACGGCTCATTCAGGAAAGCGGATGTTACCGACTTTCTTTCGCGACTTGAGTTGAACAACGGCTACCAGCCAGGCGACAATAGCGACGACGGTCAGGGCTACTTGAGTGCCGAAGCTATAGCCGAAGCCAGGGCGAGCGCGTAGTAAGCGGGACTACGGGGGATTACAAAATGAACCGACGATGCACAGCAATTAAAATTTCAGGTGAACGATGCAACGGCAACGCTACACGTGGGGGAACTGTTTGCTTCTGGCATAGTCCGGACGTATCGAAGCGGAAAGCGGCCAGTGCGAAGGGTGGGAACACTCCAACGAAGCCACCGCCGAAAGTTCTGGCTGATGGCGAACCCTTCAAGATCGAGACAGCCCAAGATATTACCGCGCTGTTATCAGACTGCATTCAGGCTGTGAAAACGGGGGAGCTGGACACCAAAGTAGCAAACTGCGTAGCATATATGAGCAACATCATCCTGAAGTCCATAGACAACGGCACACTCGAAGAACGCATTGAGGCACTGGAGGAATTATATGCCAAAAAACATACTGTCCCGTAGACTGGATAAGCTCTCTACAATGACGGCAGACGATGGTGACCCCTTCTTTCGGGGGTTCATAATTACCAAAGACGATTTCGATAGAACAGTCGGCAATTTTCATGCTTTTCACTGTTGGACCGACGACAAAGATTCAATATGGGGTGACCTTCAGACTTGCCGGCGGGGTTTCCTGGCGTTAGCCCTTCAGTATTCGCACCGGCTGGCATTCGACCTGGCCGAGTTCGACTTGACTGATATGGAGCTGGACGTCATACAGTCACCGCTCACGGAGTACCAATGAAAGCGCCAACAATGGACCGCCCAGACATAGTATGTTGGAGTGCAAGACACTTACAGCGGCTCACCGTCGAAAAGTTCATCCTGGCCTATAACAGAATTGTAGGTATTCGCAATGACTGATAACTTCCTTTCGGCGCTGCCGGAGGCAGAGCGTACTGCTATTGAGACACACAGGACAACGCTCTCTCCGGAGGCGTTAGCTGAATATGATATGCAACTGGCCGCTACAATAGCCGACAATGAGGCGTCGTTTGCAAGGGCTGACGTTGCCGACAGGGGGAGCAAAGAACTGGACCGGCAACGGCTTCTTGAGAAGCAGAATAGTATCCCTGAATATCAGAGGCGAAGGACAGCTCTACACGAAGCCTCACATTTGATTGTTGCGAATGCCTTGAAAATAGGGCACGCCGGTGCAACGATAATCCCAGACGGTTCGTCCTGGGGTAGGGTCATGGCCAACCCGTCAGACTATGCGTCGGACTTGAGGGAAGAAAGTTGCCTTGCACATTTGCAGATATATCTTGCCAGCGTTTCGAACGCCAAATCGACCGACGGGGCTGACTCCGGATGTGCAGATGACATTCTCACCGCGACAACTCTGGCTAATGCTATGGTGTCCAAATATGGAATGTCCGAAAAGTTGGGTTGTGTCGCCTATGACACTGTGACGCTTATCACTCGCCCGGATATTCAAGAAAAGGTGGATAAAGAAGTCCGCTTTTTCTGTGAGCGTGCTGAGCGTCAAGCGGGGGAGATCCTCGAACAGAACCAGGACCAACTTGTACGCCTGGCCGACGCTCTATTTGAGCGGAACGAATTATCCAAAGAAGAAATAGACAAAATCATTCTGGGAGTTGAAGAAAATGGCAGTCAAGAAATGTAAATGCGGTGGGAGTTTGGTCGGTTCCGATGACGCGGGCTATTGGGTGTGCGTCAAGTGCGGTACTAAGTGGAGTAAGAGCTGATGCTGTGCAAAAACTGCGGGTTCGATTGTGTTCTGGAAAGCAAGGTGTGGTTCTGCCCCTTGTGCAAGTCAGAGTATCCGCTTGTCCAGACGACCCCGATGCGTCGGCGCTCACCTGAGCCACCAAGCGGCAATCAGGGCAATAATCGCCACAGCCAAAACAACCCACCAGTTCTGCCGACCAAATAGCCACCACCAATATCTCATGGTGGACGATAACAGGTTGGAGTAGTGCTGTCAATGCGTACCAGAACGCGGTAGTGGGTCAGTTTGAAATTCAATGCCTAAAATGATATTTGTTTACTTGTGCACCAGTGGATCGCTATATTCCCCCAATATGCGATTCTACATGGACGAAAGCGGGGACTCGACAGGCTTCACAAGCCCCAGGAGTTCTTCCACATTCAATATCGCGTTAGTTAAGGTTGCTGGTCCGAATCAGATCCGGGCTATCTGCAAAAGGTTCTGTGCTGCCCAAATATCTGCCGGGTGGCCCAAAGATACCGAGATCAAGGCGAGTCTTCTGTTTGGGGCCAGTAAGAACAGAGACATACCCAGCTCATATAGACACAAGGATCGACCCCAGGATCAGACAATGTTGCTGCTCGACAAATTGTCGAGGGCAGATATGGAAATTGACTATCTAACTATTAAGAAGCAGAATGTCTATCGCAACCTCAAGACAGCCCCGCCGTTTGTTCTGTACAACTTCCTATCAGGGAAGCTTATCGAGCTTAACTTGGGGGACTACGCGGATATTGATCTCTATTATGATGAAAGAAACAAGGAGATACGCCCCAAATTGAACTTCCAGTCGTATGTGACAACGATCGTATACACCAAGACCAAGTTTGAGAGTGTTGCGTTCAAAATGTATCCATGCGACTCTGCGGCCAATTACTGTATCAGGATAGCAGACTTCGTCTCTTGGTCTGTATTTCGGAAGTTCGAATATGGGGATAGTCGGTTCTTGGACATCTTGGCTCCCAAAATCAAACATGGAGAAGCTTGGTTTCAAGGGGGATAAAGAAAGAAGTGCAACCCGAAGGGCGACTGCATCAAATGCAGCTTATGCCATCTGCGACACACCTCCAAGGGATTTACGGCACTTCTATTACTATTATATCGGATAGATTCGGTTTGTCAATTACTTTTATCTGTTCTTTAATAACTTAATGTGGTCTCGCCTTCCTGTTTGAGGGCCTCTTTGGCTTCGAGTAGCTTCACAATGTCCTCAATACTCCACAGATGATCGGTTACTCCGGCTTCCATATCTGGCGACAATTTGTCTGATCCGGGAAGCGGGGGTGCATTATATCACTGACCGGTTATATACATTTTCAAACATATAGAGAAGTTTATTTCTGTAACTTCCACGGTCAGATCGGGTGTACTCCCCCAAGGTTCATGCTCGCCATTATAGTATTGTACTTCTGTTATTATCGTTAAGTAATTACTGACGGGTACAATTGCACCGATCATGGGCGTAACGCGCGTATCGTTTAGTGACTGTATTTCAGTGTTCTGTATCGTTGTTAAACGCCAATCCCAATTTGTACAAGTAAGACCGGCAAGAATACAAGTTCTGCCATCGGGGTTATCTGAGGTGTCGCCATGTGCCGACATAGCACATAGCACCAACATCAAGAATACAATTGTTACCCGTTTCATATCTTTCTCCTGTGTTAGATGTTTCTCAACTATACCCTTTGCATTCCGGCTTGTCAATGCCACACAGACGCATTCTAAGCGCGTGAGCTGCCTACTGAGCGGCTTCCACCGGGTTTAGGGGCCACAAGCGCATAGCCCCACTCAGAACGCCCGAGAAACGCTTGCTTGTGGTGGTCAACATCCATTATGCTATCAGTATGAGCTGGAAGAGAGTGGTCGCCAGAGAATGGCTATATCTGTTGGGGTTCGCGGTCGGCAGTTTCCTGTTGGCGACAGCGGTCTTCTATATGGCAAGAGGACCTGTGGTTGAACAACCCATCCGGATGCCAAGTCCAATTGAGAGAAACCGTGGAGTTTTTGAGAAGCACCTTGCTGTTGGTGGTGAGGAGTCGATTGGTAGCACTGCTTCGTTGCTCGTGGATATTGATCTCGAAGAAATGATGCAGGGGAGGTTGAGCGTTTCAGGTGAACTTGGCAAATGCCTTAACGATAGTGAGCGGAATGCGTTCGATAGCCTCAAACTGCTACTGTCAGAGAATCCCGCTTACTTTACTCTTCCCGACACCGTACTCACTCGTCAACGAGATAGTCTTCGAGTGCTCGGATTACGGCGTTGGATCGAGCAATACGACAACCACCAAGCCTACAATGATCGTGTAATGCGAGCCGATTGGTTGCAAAAGGTAACGGTATTCTCGCTCTATCCGTTCTTTCTGTTCCTTCGAACCATTGTGTGGGCCGTCAGACAAGTTCGCAAGAAACCCAAGTCCAAATAGACATCAAAAATAGTCAATACGGCTAATTGGGGGTAGCTCTGGGGTGGATGGATTTGAATAACAGCTTTCGCCAAAAGCTGCGATTTGTCACAATATGCCATAATATGTAGTATAAAGTAGTAAAAAGTTGTTGACTTAACTGCCCTCGATCCGTAGATTTGGTCAGAAGAGAGTGGATTTGGATCATATTAGATAGATTGGAGATTTCCCACATGAAGGGCTGCCGACCACTAACGATCGAAGAAGAGGCTATCGCCAAGAGGTCATTTGCCGGCAAGTATGCCGCTCGTGACCGTGCGCTGTTCATCCTGGGCCTGAAGACTGGCTTCAGGGTTGCCGAGCTTCTATCATTGCGGCTTCGTGATGTAGTTCACGCTGGCCAACTGGTCGATCGGGTTTATGTTGAGCGTCGCAACATGAAGAAGAAAACTGAGGGTCGCTGTGTCCCGCTGCACCAGGAGGCTAAGGCCGCCCTGGCGGACTGGATCGAACAGCTCCATGATCTGGGCTACAGCAAGGATGACACCTTTCTGTTTCAAAGTCGTAAGGGCCAGAACCGGCCGATCACCGGCACCTCCGCATGGCATATTTTGCATGATGCATACGAGGCAAACGAGTTCACCGGGAAGCTCGGTACCCATACCATGAGGAAGACTTTCGCTGATAGAGCGTACAATGCTCTCGGGGGAAACATCGGCAAAGTCGCAAGGGCATTAGGCCATAAGAATATCAATTCAACCATGTCGTATCTGTCCTTTAAGCAGGAAGAGATCGACAATGCCATCTTGAATATGTGAGGCACAATGGAGAAGGAGTTCTATACAGTCAAGGAACTGGCCGCGTTGCTGGAATTGAATCAGTACACCATATATCGGATGGTCGATCGCGGCGAGCTGCCCGTTCATATCATAGGCAACTCCAAGCGGTTTCGACGTTCGGATGTTGAGGACTATCTAAGCCGTGTCCGGGGCTTGGGAAAAGATGAAATCAGAGAGATCAAAAAGAAGTCGAGCTTCGGAAAGCGAGACCGTTAAGATGCCGTACAAATCCCCTAAATCGAAACTGCCACTGATTAAGCGACTGTACCAATCCGTCCAGGATGCCCTAACTGCCGAAAGTGACATCCCTGCATTTAGCCCCGACAGGAACGCGCGGCGTTATAAGATCACGCGCCATCTGCCAATGGCTGTCAATGAGTTCTTGGCCGAATGGTACGACGTCCCCATACAGAATTTTCAGCGCATCATCAATGAACGCGATGGCTTACAGTTTGTTACAATCGAATACTATCTATCTGACGATCGGAGCCAGCCAAGACGAAACAAGCCGACGGCCGAGTTGCAGCAGTTCTTGGCCTACTTCGAAAACTTCGATCACCACAGAGCGAGCAGGGAATACCATGAGGCATTTACATATTTGAAAGGCTGCAGTCTCATGTTGGAAGCGATAATTCTGGAAGAGTTGGCTCCTGATGATACCGATCGAACAGAAGTTCCGCTCGCGGATGAAGCCAAAGAATCGCCGGAGAAGTCGGTTGTTGTCGTCAATCGCGACTTCGCCCAGATTAGCTTTGACGGCGAGAAACCGCGCAGGCAATACCCGCCACACATTGTTGCCGCAGTTGCATACATGATCGAAGTTCGGAAGAGCGGAAAGAAGTTCATAGATCGCAAGAAACTGCTCAAGAAGGTCGATCCACAAAATCCGAAAAAGGCGATGAAGGACTTGTTCAAGCACTATCCACCGCTAAACAAGCTCGTCAACAATCAGAAGAACGATCAAGGCCAACGGTTCACGAACAGCTACAGATTTGACATTGATGTAGCCAAATCAAGGGTCGAATAGCAGACTCGTCCGCCTGTCCCCCAAAATCCCCCAAAGTCCTCCATTCCGCGTCCTCCAAATGTGCCTTTGTCATTGATAAGAATCAAGCACGGGCGATACTGCCTTGTATGGAAAAGGTCGATTCAAGAAAGATAACGGATGACCCCGCCTGGAACGGGTTCATCGATGTGCTGGCTGATGCCATGGTAGAGATGAGATTGAAGGAAATCGAACGAGATACAGAATCGGAGGATATGAATGACAAAATCGAGGACAGTCCAATCAAGCGTCTATGAGACTGACAAACTCAATCTCGCAGCATACCTAATCACCAGCAAAGTATCTATCCTTGAGCGTGCGTACTGCCCCGATGGTGGACAGCAGGTAGTTTTTTCTTTGACACCTGAGCCGACACAAGACCAGGTTGCGGCCTTTTTCAGTGGCCAAGGCCAAGTGTCTGCGCTGGCGTACAACAACACGCTATCCAATTTGAAGGCGGCTGTGTTTGAAGCGAAACGGAACTGAGGGCGGACACCAAATGAGATAAGATGGAGAGTTGAGAATGGATAGAGATGGATTGAATCCGATCGAATGGCCATCCACTAATGGCTGGTGACGAACAGCAAACCAAGGAGTTGCCCGAATGGATACCGCCAGGTGAGTACATGCTTGTTGGCTGTAAGGCCGAGAAGGGACCTTCGGGCTGGGGACCGGGATTACGTATGTACATTCATTTCAGAGTGATTGACGATGAGAATTACGAGGGAACAATGGTCAAGTTGATGTGCCCGATTCCTGACTCAGGCGACCTTCGGACTATGTCATTCCGAACCAAGTATTGTGAACAATGGGTAATCGCGAATGGTGCACGACCCAAGAAAAATGAGAGAAGGTCTCCCAAGGTATTCTTGAACAGGGCTTTTCGCGCGCTGGTGCGAGACAGGAAGAAATGCTTCCCAAACGGCGAACCCTATCCACCATCCATGGGATACTCAGTTGTAGATACGCTCATCGAGCCAATTACTGGAGGGCACTGAGAAGGTGAATTCCTCATTACTTCCTACTCTTTACGAGGGACCAGTGACTATTCACCAACTACCAGTGTCCCCTATGAATAAGGCCATACTGAGAAATGGGTTAAAGCAGGTGGTCGTGTCAGTTTTTGGTTCAATCTTTGGGTTTGAAGAGAGTGCATCCTCACTCTCACCTGATCTGAGGCAGTTATTCAATCAGTGGCGGGGCTGCACTTCTTGTGTATGCCCCGCTCAAACCCCAATCTCTCTGAATGCTTCGGCCATGCTCAAGACCTTGGTTTTATCTTGCACTCCGAGCAGGAGGTCTGCTACAGTATGAATACTATGCGGTGTGCCATCTACGCAAGATATTCTTCCGAACTTCAGCGTGACACGTCTATTGACGATCAGGTTCGGAACTGCCGTGATTTGGCAGAGAAGAAGGGCTGGGTTGTGCTGGATGAACATACGTATGTTGATGAAAAAAAATCTGGCGCGACTGTGTTCGGTCGTGTGGGACTGAGCAAACTACTGGATGCTGCCAGCCAGGATCGGCGATCATTTGAGTATGTGCTAATAGACGATACGAGCCGTCTGTCTCGTGATATGGGGGAGACCAGCAGGCTTATTAAGCAGCTTCAGTTCTGGGGTGTCCAGATATATTTCGTGACCCAGCGCATTGACACAAAGGAGAAACAGGCGAGACTAAGCGTCGGCTTCAATAGCATTTTCGACGATCAGACCCGGGCCGACATAGCGGACAAGACGCTTCGCGGTATGCGTGGCCAAGCCATCAGAGGATACAATGCGGGTGGGCGTCTCTATGGCTACAGCTATGAGAAGGTGCTCGACCCGTCCGGTGCTATTGACAGAAAGACCGGGCAAACGAAGGTGATGGGAACTCGTATTTTGATCGACGACGACCAAGCGAGTATTGTTCGCGAACTATACGGTCTCTTTGTTGATGGTCTGAGTGTCCGCGAAATCACACATCTTCTAAATGAAAAGGGCTATCTTCCTCCTTACAATGCGAGTCAGCTCAAGCGCGGTAAGGGGAAGCCGTCCTGGCTTCCAGGCACCGTTCGCTCAATACTAAAGAGTGCGAAGTACAAAGGCGACTGGACGTTCAATAAGACCGGCTGGATCACTAATCCGGCAACCGGCCAAAGGAAACGTGTGCCTAAGCCACGAAGCGAATGGACAGCTAATCCACAGCCTGAATTAGCCATTATCGATGATGCTACTTGGGAAGCTGTGGAGACAAAGCTCGCGGCCGGGAAGAGAAAGACGAAACAGCCCACTCACCGGCGTCGTTCACGTTTTCTTTTTTCAGGTATGATGCGATGCCATGAATGCGGCGGCAGTTATGTGATTGTTACCGGGGGGGATCGCCCGAATCCGCTGTTTGCGTGCGGAACGAACAACCACCGGGGACAGGCTGCCTGCAGCAACAACTTCAAGGTGAGAATGCTTGAGATTGAAGACAAGATTCTGTCTGATATTCAGAATGACCTTTTGAGTCCGCCCGTACTAACAGCGATTATGGAGAAGGTTAATCGAAAGCTTAAAGCCAGGCTGAAGCATCTTCGTGAGAATGCTGACTCCATTGTTCTGGAGCGAGAGGAACTCTCGAAGAAGGCGGCAAACATAATCTCAGCTATCGAGAAGGGTACAGCTTCGGACATGTTGATGTCCCGTCTAACGGATATTGAGAGTCGCAGGAGCGAGATTGACAGGCAGCAGTCTCTTCTCAATTCCAAGTATGATTATGACAAGCTCAAGGTTGACAAAAAATGGGTCGATGGCTGGCTTGATCGCCTCAAGGAACTGATGGAAACAGATATCTCGACCGCTCGGGCGAGACTTATGGCCTTGGTTGGACACTTCACACTCGAACCCAGTATGATAGACGGCGTCAAGTATTTGCGGGCCACATCAAACGCGAAAATCGGTGGGCTGCTTGAGGTTGCGGTAGGAAAGAAGGGTGATTTGCGCTTAAAGACATACTGGGGGGCAGGGTTGAACTGCCGACCTCCTGATCCACAATCAGGCGCTCTAACCAACTGAGCTACCCCAGCTCGTACAGCCATAGTATCTCTTTTAACGAATAAGTCAAGAAATTTGCTCGTTGTCTGATCGCCGAACACTGATGCAGGGCGGATCCTAAGGATTCAGTGAAATCTGTGATTCGTAAAGAGCACAGCTTCCCGCTCAGGCTGCGATCAAATGCAGAACGCCGCCAACGATTAGCACCAGGACGATAATTGGGGCAAACAGTCCAAGCAATCCAAATGCAACACCGAACAGGGCTCCGAAGATGCCACCGACCAGTCCGATCAATCCTCCAATCAAACCTCCGATGAGTCCGAAAATTCCGCCAATCAGCCCTATCAGCACTCCGAAGCCACCCAAGCCTAGAAAACTGAGAGCAACCATTACCAGAAAAACAATCGCTATAGCTTTGAGCATATCATCATTCCTCCAACTAATACTACGCACTACTCGATGTATGGTTTCATTTTCGATGTTACCTTGGAGACAGCAGGGATATTCATGCTGAAATACAAACTGGCTGAGGTAATATCTTTAGAAGTGTGTAAAAGACAAAAGGTGTATCCTAGAGTTTTCAATGACCCACAAAGGAGACACCTAATGCCTTATCGAGAATTGAATTTCGACAGTCACA